>JBOGHR010000386.1:0-7536 GCA_050744905.1 Acidimicrobiales bacterium | reverse complement strand
GCCCTGGCCCTGGCCGCCGGCCTGATCTGGGCCGTCGTGCGCTTCGCCTCCGAGAACCCGGAGAAGGCGGGCCTGGGCGACACCGTGTTCCGCGTGGGCCGGGCCGAGCGCCTGGCCCGCACCATCGCCGACGACGGGCCGTTCCTCGTGCAGGACCCGCTGTCGGCCGGGCGGGGCCGCAACGTCTACGTGCAGCACCTGGGCGGCGACCCCGACGAGGGGTGGCTGGCTGTCGAGGCCCGGGTCCCCGGCGACCCCGGCTGCGCCGTGTCCTGGGACCGCGGGCAGGAGTCGTTCGCCGACTGCCGAGACACCGGGTACCCGGCGGACGGCGCCGGGCTGACCACCTACCCGGCCGAGGTGACCGACGGAGAGGTCAGCGTCGACCTCCGCCCGAGCCGCTGAACGACGGGGGAGGGACCGGTGGCCACGAACCCTCGCCGCGTTCGCAGCGGCGAGGTCCGTGGCCGCGCTGGCGAAGATCTAGCCGTCGCTGGGGTGGATCGACACGTCGCCCGTGGTGCGGACGTCGGTGTCCACCACGTGGGGCTGGCCGAAGGCCCGCTCCAGCTTGCGGCGGGCGGAGGTCTCGTCGACGGCCTGCACGGAGAGGTGGGCCTCGACGGTGAACTCGAAGGCGTGCTTGTTGTGCGAGAGGGCCCGCAGCCGGCTCAGCACGTAGCGGGACAGGCCCTCCTCCAGCAGCTTGGCCTGCCGGCGCAGCCGGGGGGCGGCCACCTCCAGGCCGTGGCGCCCGGCCGGCGTGAGCTCGTAGACCCGGCGGGCGGGGCCGACGCCGGTCGTCTCCCACGTCGGCTGCACGAAGCCCGCGTTCTCCAGCCACCGCAGGGCCCGGTACACCCGGCCCGGGTTGCTGCGCTCGAAGCCGAGGGGCTCCAGGCGGGTGAGGAGGTCGTAGCCGTGCCCCGGCCGCTCCTCCAGGAGGAGCAGCAGGCAGGCGCGCAGGATCTTCCTCGGAGAGGACAGCTCGTCCTCGAACCGCCGAACGGCGATGTCGTCCTTTTCCATGACCTGCACCACGTTCGTGCCCTTCTGCGTGTCCCGCCCGGTTGGCGGGAGGATCTCGACACGAGCCGCTCCGTGCTCGGCAACTGTAGACGGAACGGCTCTAGATACGACCACAGTACAAGTCGGCCCCTGGGGCCGGGTCAAGCGCGGTGCCGGGACGTCGGCCGGGGAGCGTCAGCCGACGTCGAGGGCGGCCACGTCGGGGTGGTCGGCCAGGGGGGCGAGGAGCGCCTCCAGGTCCTGCCCCTTGCCGGCGGCGAGGTCGGCGTGGACGACGCAGGCCCCGTCGTCGTCTCGGATCCGCAGCGACGTGATGCGCACGTCGCTCAGCTCCCCCAGGGCGCGCACCACCGCCGACGGGTCGACCCCCGGCGCCAGGCGGATGACCACCCGCTCCTTGCTCCGCGACAGGTTGCGGTCGATCCAGCGCCGGGGGGCCCGCAGCCCGACCAGGGCGACCAGCAGGGCGGTGGTGGTGACCAGGGTGGCGAAGTAGCTCCCCAGCGCGCACCCGAGCCCGATGGCGGCCGTCACCCACAGGCTGGCCGCCGTGGTGAGGCCCTTGACGGTGGCGCCGTACTTCAAGATGGCGCCGCCGCCCAGGAACCCGACGCCGGTGACCACGTTGGACGCCACCCGGGTGGGGTCGACCTGGAAGTTGGTGTCGGTGCGAGAGGCGTCGAACTCGCCGAAGCCGTAGCCGCTGACGATGCCGAACAGGGCCGCCCCCAGGGCGACGCTGACGTGGGTGCGCAGCCCGGCCGGGTGGTCGGCGATCTCCCGCTCCAGGCCGATGGCGCCGCCCAGGAGGGCGGCCAGCAGGATGCGCCCGGCCAGCTCCAGGTCGCCGGGGAAGTCCATCACGCCCGCTTGAGGGGCGACCAGGCCAGCAGGAGGCGCTTCTCGCCGAGGCCGGGGAACCGCACCACGGCCTCCGCCTTGTCTCCCCCGCCGATGACCTCCAGCACCACGCCCTCGCCCCACTTGGCGTGCACCACGTCCTCGCCCGCCCGCAGCTCCAGGGCCTCGGCGCCGCTGGTCCTCACCGGCGTGCCGGCGCCGCCCCGCACGGCGGCCTCCACCACCTCCCGGCGGTGCGACGCCGCCCCTCCGCCGCCCGCCCCGTAGGGCGACGAGCGGTAGGACGACGAGGCCGGGGACGGGGACCGGGAGGCGCCCCGCCGGCCGCGGCCGGCCAGCACGGTGAGCTCCTCGGGGACCTCGGTCAGGAACCGGCTGGGCGGGTTGTACTGGGTGGAGCCCCACAGGGTGCGGCACCAGGCGTGCGAGAGGTACAGGCGCTCCCGGGCCCGGGTGATGCCCACGTAGCAGAGGCGCCGCTCCTCCTCCAGCTCCTTGGGCTCGCCCAGCGACCGCAGGTGGGGGAACACGCCCTCCTCCAGCCCGATCACGAACACGGCCGGGAACTCCAGGCCCTTGGCCGTGTGCACGGTCATGAGGACGACCCTGCTCTCGTCGCCGTCGATCTCGTCGGCGTCGGACACCAGGCTGACCGCCTCGAGGAACCCGTCCAGGGACTCGTGCTCGGCGGCCACGCCCAGCAGCTCGGCCACGTTCTCCAGCCGCCCGGCCGACTCCACGCTGCCCTCGGCCTCCAGCTCGGCGCCGTAGCCGGTGCGGTCGACCACCTCGGCCAGCAGCTTCTCGGGCGGCGCCCCGTCGGCCGCCATCGCCCGCAGGTCGGCCAGCAGACGGCGCAGCTCCACCACCCCGCCCAGGGCCCGCCCGGCCACGCCGGTGCGCTCCACGCCGTCGATCGCCTCGGCGAACGGCACCCCCTGGGCCGCCGCCCACCCGTCGAGGCGGGCGACGCTCGTCTCCCCCACCCCCCGCTTGGGCACGTTGACGATGCGCTTCAGCGACACCTCGTCGGACGGGTTGGCCACGGCGCGCAGGTAGGCGAGCAGGTCCTTGACCTCGCGGCGGTCGAAGAACCGGGTGCCGCCCACCACCTTGTAGGGGATGTCGCGGCGGACCAGCTGCTCCTCCAGCACCCGGCTTTGGGCGTTGGTCCGGTAGAAGACCGCCATCTCGCCCCAGAGGGCCTCGTGACGGTCGTGCAGGCGCTGCATCTCGCCCGCCACCCAGGTGGCCTCGTCGTGCTCGTCCTCGGCGTGGTAGCGGGTGATGACCTCGCCCCCTACCTGCTCGGTCCACAGCGCCTTGGGCTTGCGCATGGCGTTGTTGGCGATGACGGCGTTGGCGGCGTCGAGGATGGTCTGGGTGGACCGGTAGTTCTGCTCCAGCACGATGGTGGTGGCGTCCGGGAACGCCTCCTCGAACCGGAGGATGTTGCCGATGTCGGCGCCCCGGAAGGCGTAGACGCTGTTGTGGACGAGCACGCCGCCGGCGACGTAGGTGTGGGCGGCGTCCACCTGGAGGTCGTAGACGGGCCCGTCATGGTCCTCGCAGTCGACCGAGTCCACCCGGGCCCGCTCCAGCCCGCCGTCCCGCTCCACCAGCACGGCCATCCCCGGCCGGAGGTGGGACAGCGGGGTGAAGGTGTAAACGAGGCCGCCGACCTGGGCCCGGCAGCGGAGATCGAGGCCGGCGGCGAGCGCCATGGCCCGGGCGTCGACCACGGCCTGCGGGTAGCTCTTGCGGCTCTGCTCCACCCGGAGGCTGCCCCCCCGGCCCGGTCGCACCCGGTAGCCGGCGCCGGCCAGCCGGTCGGCGACGTCGACCCGGTTCGACGACCACTGGATCCGGTGGTAGCCGACCTCGCCGTGCCGGTGGTCCGAGAACATCGTGAGGTCGAGCGTCCGGCGGCGGCCGCCGTCGGCCGGCCGGTGGTGCGGGAAGTCGGGGTGGAGGTCCAGGTCCTCCATGAGCTCCTTGGCCGGAGTGGCGGTGTCCAGTGACGCGTAGAGCCGCTCGAGCATCGCCGTGTCCATGGCCGGGTTGCGGCCCAGGGCGTGGAAGCAGGCGGTGGGCAGGCCGTACCGGGCGGCGTAGAGCGCCTCCCAGTAGGCGGCCTCGGCCCGGTCGGCGCAGACCCGCAGCACCCACAGCTTGTCGGCGTGCTCCTGGTCGACCCGCACCCGGGCCCCGGGCCCGTCGGTCCCCCGCCGCAAGGGTCGGACGCCCTCGGCCAGCCCGACCCGGTAGCCGCGATCCTCCCGGTACATGAGGTGGACGACGTACCGGTCGGGATCGACTACGGGGTCGGCCAGCACGACGTGGTGGGGGGTGCCGGCCAGCGTCCGCCCACCGGCGCGCACCCGGTACACCCGGCCCGCGTACGTCCCTCGCCTGACGTACCCGACCGTGGCCGGCACCAGCGCCGTCCGGCCGCCGGTCGCCAGGACGGTGTCGCCCTCGGCCAGGTCGTCGATGGGCCGTAGCCCGGCAGGCGTCGCCACCTCGGTACCGGGCAGCAGGCACTGGTCGGAGTCGCCCACCACGCACACGTTCCGGTGGCCCCGGCCCAGGAGCAGCACCAGCTCGTTCTGGGCCCGGTTGGTGTCCTGGTACTCGTCGACCAGGATGTGCTGGAACCGCTGCTGGTAGTGGTCCAGGACGTCGGGGTGCCTCTTCAGCAGCTCGACGGTGACGGTGAGCAGGTCGTCGAAGTCCATGGCGCTGGCCGCCCGCAGCCGCCGCTGGTACTCGGCGTACACCTCGGCGATGCGACGCTCGTGGACGGTGCGGGCCCGGGCCGCGTACGCCTCGGCGTCCACCAGCTCGTTCTTGGCCGCGCTGATGGCGCCGTGGACGCCCCGGGGCGGGAACTTCTTGGTGTCGACGTTGAGGTCCCGCAGGACGTAGCCGGTGAGGCGGTTGGCGTCGGCCTCGTCGTAGATGGTGAACGAGGAGCGGTACCCCAGGCGGCCGCCGTCCCGGCGCAGGATGCGCACGCAGGCCGAGTGGAAGGTGGACACCCACATCCGCTCCGCCACCGGGCCGACCAGCGCCCCCACCCGGGCCTTCATCTCGTCGGCCGCCTTGTTGGTGAAGGTGATGGCCAGGACGGCGAACGGCGACACCCCCCGCTCGCGCACCAGGTGGGCGATGCGGTGGGTGAGCACGCGGGTCTTGCCCGACCCCGCCCCGGCCACGATGAGCAGGGGCCCGCCGTCGTGGCGCACCGCCTCGCGCTGCACGGGGTTCAGCCCGGAGAGCAGGTCGTCCACCGGCCGCAGGCTACCGGCGCCGGGTGACAGGCCCGGTGCACCGCCCCGGCCTGGCCCGGGGGGATAAGACTGGGGCCGTGAGGTCGAGGCCGTGAGCAACGCCGGCAGGGTGATCGGGGTCCTGGTCGCCCTCATCGTCGTCCTGGCCGTCCTGGGGGCGGTCCTGCGCGCCCTGCGCTGGCTGCTCATGGTGGCCCTGGTGGTCGCCGTCGCCGCCGCCGTCGTGGGCGCCCTCACCCGGCGCGACTAGCCGGCGGGGACGGGGCGGTATCCCGCCCGGTCCCGGGCGCCTGCCGGCCGCTCACACGTCGCGGGCCGAGGTGACCACCTCCACCAGCGAGGGCCCGTCGTCGACGGGGATCACCGCGTCGTCGGGCACCACCTCGGACAGGGCCGGAACACGAGGGCGGGGTGCATGCGGCCGCGGCCGTCGGCGAGGACGATGCGGGCCTCCTTCTCGGCCCGCCACCGGCGCCACTGGCGGGCGACGGAGTCCCGCTGGCCGGGGCGGGAGGCGGCCGGCACGGCGGCGGCCACCTGGCCGGTCAGGGCCAGGATCGGGGCGCGGTCCACCTTGGCGTCCCACAGCCCGGTCAGCAGGTTGGTGGCTCCGGAGCCGGCGATCGTGAGACAGGCGGCCGGCCGGCCGGACACCTTGGCGTACGCCGAGGCGGCGAAGGCGGCGGCTCCCTCGTGGCGGATGCCGACGTAGGTGATGCGGCCGTCCTGCTCGGCCTTGCGCAGGGCGTCGGCCAGGCCCAGGTTCGAGTGCCCGACCATGCCGAACACGGTGTCCAGCCCCCAGTCGCACAGCACGTCGACCATCTGGTCCATCAGCGACACCCGCTCCTCGGCGACCGGCAGCTCCACGTAGAGCCCGTCGGGCCGCTCCTCCACCGGGTAGGCGACGGCTCCGTCGCTGAACCCCGGCGGCGGCCTGCCCGTCGCCGGGTCGTACTCGTAGGCGTGCCAGGGGCAGATGACGTAGCCGTCGGCGATCTGCCCGCCCCGTCCACCATCCGGTCCGTCGTCATCGCAGGAGCACCCTTCCCTTCCGGAGGAACGCCAGGGCGTCGGCACCGTCCACCAGTTCGGCGTAGGGCAGGGAGGCGCCGAACGGCTCGTTCCAGAAGCCGCCCGACCGCTGCTCCCACGGCCCGACGTACAGGTAGGGCTCGGCGTGGTCGTCGTCGCCCGGCGACCCCCCGAAGTTGGCCCGGGCGCCGTCGGGGCCGAGGTCGACCGCCATGTCGAAGTGCTCGGGCCAGAGCTGGACCCGTGCCGCGCCGTCGGCCGCGGCCGCCTCGTCGCGCAGCTGCTCGAGGACCGACGCGCAGAAGCCGAACCAGTCACCGAGCGCCCGGGCCGCCGCGGGGTCGACGGGCAGGGCCTCGTCGGGCAGGGGGGCGGTGGTCGGGGTGTAGACGCCGGTGGCGGCCGGCACGGCGACGCCCGCGAAGGCGGCCGCCTGGCCCAGCGTCGTGACCCGCGCCCGGCGCTCGCCGTCGACCAGCTCGCCGTCCTCCACCCGCAGCTGGCGGTCGGGACCGAAGTACGGCGTGCCGAACCCGCGGTAGGTGTACCGCAGCCCGATCTTGCCGGTGGCGGCGTGGCGGGCGGGCGCCAGCACGTGCTCGGCCAGCGCGTGCAGCGACCGCCGCGTCTGCCCGAAGGCGGGCGGCAGGGGGCCCAGGGGGCGCCGGACCAGCCACCGGTCCTCGCACCAGGCGCGCAGGGCGGAGTCGGACCGCTCCGTGCACAGGTCCGCCCAGCTGGTGGTGCAGGGGCGGTCCAAGGGGACGACGTCGCCGCCGGCGACCGGGTCGTCGGCGAACCACGGCGGCTCCCCCACGGCGGGCGGCGACGGCTCGAGGACGCGCACGTCGAGCCCGCCTCCCGCGCGACCTGCGGCCTCTGCCCGTGCGTCCCTCACCGGCGCTCCCCTCACCGACAAGTGTGGCAACCAGCCTGTGGCGTTACACCTCTCCTCCGCCGGCGCAGCCGACGATCAGGCCGCCGGTGCCGAGCCCGCCGGACGGGTCGAGCACCGGCACGGCCGGCAGCCTGCACCGCCCGCTCCCCCGCGGAACATCTTCCCGGTGAACTATGACGAGAAATCCTTGCTACACAAGGGTTTCTCCCTTGCGGGGGGAGTCGAACAGGTGTACGATGTAGGGGTGATCGAGGCCCTGGAGGCGGCGCTGGAGGACCTGGCCGGCGCCGACCCGGCGACCCTGGGCGACGGCGAGGGGATCGAGCGCCTGCACGCCTGCCTGGCCCGCCTCGACGCGGTGGTCACCCGGGCCACGGCCGCCTTCGACGCCGGGCGGGCCTGGGAGGACGAGGGGGCGCG
>JBOGHR010000385.1:0-5240 GCA_050744905.1 Acidimicrobiales bacterium | reverse complement strand
GTCCAACTCGCAGAAGAGGCCCTGGGAGGCGACCCGCCGAGGCCTCGCCGAGGAGCTGGGCAGGATCGACGGCGTGCTCGTCGGCAGCGTGGTGGTCCGACGGATGCGCTGCGGCAAGGCGGCCTGGGGTGTCCGGTCGGGGCCGGCCGGCGTTGCGCACCGCCGCCTGGCGGGCCGTGCGGGGCGCCCTGACCCACAACGGCGTGTACGCCGCCCGCTACCACCACCTGACCGGCCGGGCCACCAACCCGCTCAAAGACGGCCAGGCCGGGCCGCCATCGCCGGGGCGCTGCTGCGCCAGCTCTTCTTCGTCGTCACTCGCCGCATCGCCTGGGACCCGGCCGTCGCCGCCGGCGAGCGCCACGAGGGTGTGCCGTGGACGAAGAGCTGTGCCGCCGCTGTCCGAGCCTGACACCGCCGAGGCCGAGGCGTTCCTCGCCGAGACGCTCCTGATCTACCCGGTTCTCGGCGTGCAGGTCTTCCAGAAGGCAGCCGAGCAGCCGTCGAACACCGCCGTGCTCCACCTGAGCGGCAAGGGGACGAAGGCCACGGGAGCTGAGACGCCGGACGGCTTCGTTGTTCATGCCGGCTCCCTCGCCCGGCTCGATGTCGTCCCGTCCATCCGCGCCTATGGCGTTCAGCTGCGTGATGCGCTCAGGGACTCCGGTCGACTGGTCGCGGAAGGCGAGCACCTGCGGCTGGCCGAGGACTACGTGTTCACGTCGCCGTCGACGGCGGCCATGGTGATGATGCTGGGACGGACATGAAACGGCCGTGTCGAGTGGCGGACGGCCGACGGCAAGACGCTCAAGGAGCTCCAGAGTACGGCCGACGACGCACCGGCAGCGGGTGCCGGCGGAACCCCCTGCCTGGTTGTGCGTCCCGAGTCCCCACCTCAGCGGCGTCCAGTCGTCCGAGTTCCGTCGCCGCCTCGCTCACGGCCATCCAGACGCGGCCAGGAAGATCCAGCGGGGACCCGGTCGTCGTAGAGGACCTCCCACAGGCACAGGCCCCGGGGCGGGGCCGGCTCGGCCGCCTCCGAGCGGTCCCGGGCACGGAGGATCGCCGTCATCTCCCCCGCCCTGCGGCGGCCGGCCCCCACCGCCACCAGGGTCCCGACCAGCGAGCGCACCATCTGGTGGCAGAACGCCGACGCCTCGATCTCGAAGCGGACCAGGCCATCGCCCGGCTCCACCCAGCGGGCGTCCCGCACCACCCGCACCAGCGATGCCCCCTCCGCACCGGCCGTGGCGGCGCGGCCCTCGGGCGGGCGGCGGCAGAACGACGTCCAGTCGTGCTCGCCGAGGAGGGCGTCGCACGCCAGCGCCATGGCCCGCACGTCGAGGGGCTCGGGGACGTGCCAGGTGGTGGCGGCCAGGAACGGGTCGGGCAGGGGCCGGTTGAGCACGGTGTAGCGGTACCGGCGCCCGGTCGCCCACCGGCGGGCGTCGAAGCCGGGCGGGCCGACGTCGACCGACCGCACGACCACGGCGGGGGCCAGCATCTTGTTGAGCGAGCGCTGGAGGGCGCCGGCGTCGGGCTCGGCCGTGGCGTCGAACGACACCACCTGGCCCCAGGCGTGCACGCCGGCGTCGGTCCGGCCCGCGCAGGTCAGGGCGACGGGGTGGCCGAGCACCCTGGCCAGGGCGGCGCCCAGGTCGCCGGCCACCGTGGGCACCCCGGGGTTGGCGGCGAAGCCCCGGTACCCGCCGCCGTCGTAGGCGACGGTCATCCGCATCCGCACCCCCCCGGGCGGCGGGCGGGGCTCCCGACCAGGGGGCTCCTGGTCGAAGAGGCTCACCTCAACGTCAGACCAGCTCGATGCGCGCCATGGGGGCGTTGTCGCCGTGGCGCGGGCCCAGCTTGAGGATGCGGGTGTAGCCGCCCGGCCGGTCGACGTAGCGGGGCCCGATCTCGTCGAAGAGCTTGTGGGCCATGTCCTTGTCCCGGATGAAGGACACGACCTGGCGGTGGCGGTGCACGCCGCCCTTCTTGGCCTTGGTGATGACCTTCTCCACGACCGGGCGCAGCTGCTTAGCCTTGGCCTCGGTGGTCACGATGGCCTCGGCGGCGACCAGCGACGCCACCAGGTTGCCGAGCATGGCCTTCTGGTGCGCCGCGCCGCCCCCCAGCCGGCGGCCCTTCTTGGGAGCTCCGGGCACGCCCACCGCTACTCGCCCTTGGTCCGCAGGGCCAGGCCCCGCTCGTCGAGCTTCTGGAGCACCTCGTCGAGCGACTTCCGGCCGAAGTTGGTGATGGCCAGCAGGTCGTCCATGGTCTTCTGCACCAGCTCGCCGACGGTGTTCACCTGGGCCCGCTTCAGGCAGTTGCGGGGGCGCTCCGACAGGTCGAGGTCCTCGATGGGCAGGTCGAGGTCGGGCGAGCCGGTGGTGGCGGAGCTGACGTCGCCCAGCTCCAGGCCCCGGGGGCTCTCGCTCATGTCGGCGACCAGGCCGACCAACGCCCGCAGGGTCTCGCCCGCCGAGGCCAGCGCCTCCCGGGGCGAGATCGACCCGTCGGTCTCGATGTCGAGCACCAGCCGGTCGAAGTCGGTGGACTGCTCGACGCGCGTCGGCTCGATGGTGAAGGCCACCCGCCGCACCGGCGAGAAGACGGAGTCGATGGGCAGCACGCCGATGGTGGCCGAGCGCTTGTTGCGGTCGGCCGACACGTAGCCCCGGCCCTTCTCCACGAACAGGTCGAGGGCCAGGCGGCCCTTGCTGTTCAGGGTGGCGATGTGCAGGTCGGGGTTGAGGACCTCGACGTCGTTGGCGGGCTGGATGTCCCGGGCGGTGACGGTGGCGGGGCCCCGCACGTCGATGCGCAGGGTGACGTCGTCGTCGGTGTCCACCCGCAGGACGAGGTCCTTGAGGTTGAGGATGAGGTCGGTGACGTCCTCCTTCACCCCCGGCAGGGTGGTGAACTCGTGGAGGGCGTCGTCGAAGCGCACCTGGGTGACCGCCGAGCCGGGGATGGCCGACAGCAGGGTGCGCCGCAGCGAGTTCCCGATGGTGTGCCCGAAGCCGGGCTCGAGGGGACCGATGGCGAACGACTGGCGGTTGTTCTCCTCCTCGGTCACCGCCTCGACGGTGGGGCGCTGGATGATCAACACGACGGGCTCCTTTGGCCGGGCGGGGGCCCCGGCACGCTCCTGGTTCGGTGCGCCGCGGCCGGGGCCGCGGCGCACGGGCTACTTCGAGTACAGCTCCACGATCAGCTGCTCCCGCACGGGAACGTCGATGTGCTCGCGCATCGGGTCGTCGCGGACGGTGACCTCGAACCCGCCGGCGCCCGCCTCCAGCCACGGTGGGACCTGGCGGTCGAGGGTGTCGACGTTGTGGCGGACGACGATCATCTCCCGCGAGCGCTCCTTGAGGGCCACGACGTCGCCCCGGCGCAGGCGGTAGCTCGGGATGTCGACCCGCCTGCCGTTGACGAGCACGTGGCCGTGGCGCACGAACTGGCGGGCCTGGCTGCGGCTGGCACCCCAGCCGGCGCGGTACACGGCGTTGTCGAGGCGCAGCTCGAGCATGCGCAGCAGGTTCTCGCCGGTGATGCCCGGCTGGCGGGTGGCCTCCTGGTAGAGGTTGGCGAACTGCTTCTCCAGCACGCCGTAGATGCGCCGGGCCTTCTGCTTCTCCCGCAGCTGGCCGAGGTACTCCGAGCCCTGCCGCATGCGGTCACGGCCGTGCTCGCCCGGCGGGTAGGGCCGGCGCTCGATGGGGCACTTCATCGAGTCGCACTTGGGGCCCTTCAGGAACAGCTTCATCTTCTCGCGCCGGCACAGGCGGCACACGGGACCGGTGTAGCGGGCCATGGCTCTCCTCCCTCAGACCCGGCGCCGCTTCTTGGGGCGGCAGCCGTTGTGGGGGATGGGGGTGACGTCCTTGATGCCGGAGACCTCCAGGCCGGTCTGCTGGAGCGAGCGGATCGCCGTCTCCCGACCGGACCCGGGGCCCTTCACCATGACGTCGACCTTGCGCATCCCGTGCTCCATGGCGCGGCGGGCGCACGCCTCGGCCGCCAGCTGGGCGGCGAAGGGCGTCGACTTGCGGGAGCCCTTGAACCCCACGTTGCCGGCCGACGCCCAGGCGATGACGTTGCCCTCCATGTCGGAGATCGACACGATCGTGTTGTTGAACGAGCTCTTGATGTGGGCCACGCCGAAGGCGACGTTCTTGCGCTCGCGGCGGCGGGGGCGGCGACCGCCCGGCTTGGGCTTGGCCATCTAGCGGGCTCCCGGCATCGTCACTTGCGCACCTTCTTCTTCCCGGCGACGGTCTTCTTTGGGCCCTTGCGGGTGCGGGCGTTGGTGTGGGTGCGCTGGCCGCGTACCGGCAGGCCGCGCCGGTGGCGGATCCCCTGGTACGAGCCGATCTCCATCTTGCGCTTGATGTCCTGCTGGACGTCCCGGCGCAGGTCGCCCTCCACCTTGAGGTTGGCGTCGATCCAGTTGCGGAGCCGGGCCACCTCCTCGTCGGTGAGGTCCCGGACCCGGGTGTCCACGCTCATCCCCGTCTCCCGGCACACCTGCTTGGCGGTGGTGCGGCCCACCCCGAAGATGTAGGTGAGGGAGATCTCCAGCCGCTTCTCGCGGGGGATGTCGACTCCGGCGATGCGTGCCATGGCCCCCCCTACCCCTGCCGCTGCTTGTGGCGCAGGTTGGTGCAGATGACCATCACGCGCCCGTGGCGGCGGATCACCTTGCACTTCTCGCACATCGTCTTGACGCTGGGACGTACCTTCATCGCTCGCTCACTTGTACCTGTAGGTGATCCGGCCTCGGGAGAGGTCGTAGGGCGTGATCTCCACCTGGACCCGGTCGCCGGGGAGGATGCGGATGCGGTGCATGCGCATCTTCCCCGAGCTGTGCGCCAGCACCTTGTGCCCGTTCTCGAGCTCCACCTTGAACATGGCGTTGGGCAGCGGCTCGATGACCGTCCCCTCCAGGACGATCGCGTCTTCCTTGGGCTTGGGCAGGTGGAACTCCTCGTTGGGGAAACGACGGTGCTGCGGGAACGACGGTGGCCACCGCCCGCGCCGAAGGCGCGCACGGACTCGGGCCGAACCGCAAGCGTAGCGCACCCGCCGGGCCCATGAGAAGCCGGGCCCGGGGCGGGCGGCGGGGTGGCAGGCTGGGCGCCGTGGCCATCGAACGGCGCCGGCTGCGGAGCGCGCCCGCCCACCCGCGGCGGCGGGCGGCGCCGGCGTAGGACGGTGCCCGAGCGCGAAGTCGGGAG
>JBOGHR010000384.1:0-6022 GCA_050744905.1 Acidimicrobiales bacterium | reverse complement strand
GGTGCACCGTGGCCAGCGCCGTCCCCGTCGCCGGGGCGAGGTCGTCGACGGTCCCGCTGCCCCTGCGGGCGGCGCCGTCCACCCACATCGGCACCTCCGGGACCGAGCCGCCATCCACGAGTTCCGCCACGCGGACCGTGCTCGTCATGGACGCTCCTTCCCGTCGGCGAACCATGGCGCCAGGGTGACAGCGGTGATATTGTATCCGATATCCAAACAGGTGAGGTCGGGAGCGCACGTCGGATGGCACGGAAGGGTTCCCCAGAAGCCGGTGACCGCCAGACGGCCCACGCGGTGGGCCCGGAGTCGCCGACCGGCCGGGTGAGCGCCCTGGCCGAGCAGGCGTGGGGGCGGTACAAGACGGTGGGCGAGATGGTGCTCGACGTGCTCCGCCAGGCCATCCTGGGGGGCACCCTCCCGCCCGGCACCCGGCTCCGCCAGGACGCGCTGGCCCAGGAGCTGGCCGTGTCCCGCATGCCGGTGCGCTCCGCGCTGTTCCAGCTGGCGTCCGAAGGCCTGGTCGACTTCCATCCCCACCGCGGCGCGGTCGTCCGGATGCTCTCGGCCTCGCAGATCGAGGAGATCTACGAGATCCGCCTGCTGCTCGAGTCCTATGCGCTGCGCCGGGCGTTCGCCACCATGACGCCGGCGCGCCTCGCGGCCCTAGGGGAGCTGGCCGAGCGCCTCGACACGGCGGACAGCGGGGAGCAGTTCGCCGAGCTGAGCCTGGCGTTCTACCGCCAGCTCTACGACGCCGAGCACCACGCCATGCTGGTGAGCCTGGTCGAGCGCCTCCACAGCGAGGTGGGCCGCCACCTGCTGGGTCGGCGCCTCCTCGACCGCTCGCACTTCGCCCACGCCAACCTGCTCCGGTACGCCTGGGATGGTGACGCCGAGGCGGCCGTGGTGTGGCTCACCCAGCACCTGGGCCAGGTGCGTGACGAGCTGCTGGCGCTGGCGGTCGACGCCAGGGCGGAGGAGTGAGGTCGGCGTGACCGGTCGGGGTCGGCGCCAGAGGGAGGTCGGTCCGTGAAGACTGAGCCGGTCACGTTCTTCTCCGAGGGCTCGCGCGTGAGCGCACTGTGGCGCACGCCCGAGGAGCACGACGGCCGGCTCCGGGCCGTCGTGCAGGGGCCCGGGTGGCTCGGGCTCAAGGACGCCGGGCTGTACGTGCGCTACCACCAGGCGCTGACCGACGCCGGCTTCGCCGTGCTGGTGTTCGACTACCGCGGGTTCGGCGACTCCGAGGGGGACCGGGGGCGCCTGTCGCCCGCGGCCCAGCTCGACGACCTGATCAACGCGGTCACCTACGTCACCACGCGCGACGACGTCGAGGCCGACGCGGTGGGCGCCTTCGGCAGCGGCGGCACGGGCGGCGGCAACGTCGTGCTGCTGGCCGCCGCCGACCCGCGCATCAAGGCGGTGGTGAGCCAGCTGCCGGTGGCGGACGGCGCCGACTGGCTCCACCGCATGCGCAGCGAGCACGAGTGGCTGGCCTTCCTCAGGTCGCTCGACGACGACCGCCGCCAGCGCGTCCTCACCGGCGCCGGGCGGCGGGTCCACCCTCGCGAGGAGATCATGGTCCCCACGCCCGAGCGGCGGGCCACCAAGGTGAAGGCCGACGTCGACGACCGCATCCCGAGCGAGGTGTCGCTCGCCGCCGCCGACGAGATCTTGCGCTACCGGCCCGTCGACGCCGCCCGCGGCCTCACCACGCCGTTGCTCGTCATCGGGATCGAGGACGACGCCACCACGCCGACGGACCATGCGGTGAACCTCTTCGACGCCGCCGCCGGGCCGAAGTCGCTCGTCATGCAGCGCCACACCACCCACTACGCGGCGTACGACCAGTACTGGGCGGTGGTGACGCCCCGCATCGTGGAGTGGTTCGACCGCCATCTGCGCAACGGCGACGTCGTGGTGCAGACGGGAACGGCGGACGGCGCCGCCGTCGAGTACGTGCGGGCGACATGACGGTCGACCTGCGCCTCTCCGGCGGGAAGGTCGTCACCCCGTCCGGGACCATCGAGGCCGACGTGCTCGTGCAGGGGTCGACCATCGCCGGGCTGGTGCGGCGCGGGCTCGATGTCGGCCCGGTCGGCCGCGAGCTCGACGTCGCCGGCAAGGTGGTCCTGCCCGGCATGATCGACGTGCACGTCCACACGCGCGAGCCAGGCTTCGAGACCAAGGAGGACATCACCACCACGACGCAGCAGGCCGCCGTCGGGGGCGTGACGACGGTCTTCGGCATGCCGAACCTCGACCCGCCTACCACCGGGGTCAAGGAGCTCGAGGACGTGCTCGGCAGGTACGCAGCCAGGTCGATCGTCGACTGGAACCACAACCCGGCCGCCACCGTCGTCGAGGAGATCGCCCCCATGGCGGAGCGCGGCGTGCGGGCGTTCAAGATCTACATGGTGGTGGACACCGGCCGGACGTACCCCCACCCGGCCGGCACCGGCATGCACGACCACGGCGACCTGCTGCGGATGATGGACACGATCGCGCCCACCGGGCTGCGCTTCATCGTCCACCCGCACGACCAGGCCGTCATGGACTACATCGAGGGCGGGTTCCTCGGGCGGGGCGAGAACACCCCTGCCGCCTACGCCCAGGCGTACGCGGCGCGCGACGGGGTGATCTGGGACACCGCGTGCGACGTGATCATCCGCCTGTCGGAGGCCTCCGGCTGCCCGATCCACATCGCCCACATGCAGACCCGTCGCTCGATCGACGCCGTGCGTCGGGCCAAGCGGCAAGGCGTCCCCGTCACCTGCGAGGTGAACCACTGGGCGCTGTTCCTCGGCCGCTCGACCGACATCGACCGGCTCGGCCCGTACGCCCTGTCGTACTGGGTCCCCGACGACGCACGGGAGGCGGTGTGGGAGGGGATCGCCGACGGCACCATCGACCTGTGCTCCTCCGACCACGCGCCCCACCTGCGGGAGGAGAAGGAGATCGGCTGGACGCGGATGTGGAGCGCCCACACCGGCACGCCCGGGATCCAGTACTACCTGCCGCTGCTGCTCGACGCCACGACCAAGGGGCTCCTCACGGTGGAGCGGGTGGCCGAGCTGGTGGCCGGGGCCCCCGCCCGCGCCTTCGGGCTGGAGGATGCGAAGGGCGCCATCGCCCCGGGTCTCGACGCCGACCTGGTCGTGGCCGACCTCGCCCACCCGTGGACGATCTCCGACGACGGCGTGCTGTCGCGGTGCGGCTGGACGCCGTACCACGGGGTGGAGTGCGAGGCCCGGATCGAGCGCACCTTCGTGCGGGGCGTCGAGGTGGCGGTGGACGGCGAGGTCGTGGGCCGCCCCGGCCACGGCGAGATGGCGACGAGTGGGAAGGGGAGGCACTGATGCGCTACGGGCTGCTTCTGCCGCACTTCGGCGAGGAGGCGACCAGCGACAAGCTGCTGGCCGGGTCCAGGCTCGCCGAGGACCTCGGCTTCGACTCGGTCTGGGTCCGCGACCACCTCATCTTCGAGCCGCACGGCGAGATGGAGAAGCCGGACCGCACCTTCTTCGACGCGCTGACGACCCTCACCGCCATCGGCGCCGTCACGTCGCGGATCCAGCTCGGGACCGGCTCGCTGATCCCGTTCCGCCACCCCCTCCAGACCGCCCTCGTGGTGGGGACGATGACCCAGCTCTTCGGGCCCAGGGTGATCCTCGGCATGGGCGCGGGCACGTTCGACCACGAGTTCGAGGCCATCGGCATGGGCGACATCAGCCGGCCCGAGCTGGTGGAGTCGCACGCCCGCATCCTGCGAAGGGTCTGGACCGAGGACGCCGTCGAGTACTCCGACGCGCACTACTCGTTCCGCAACGTCACCATCGCCCCCAAGCCGGTCGGCGGCCCCGTCCCGTACTGGTACTGCGGGAACACGCCCGCCTCGGCCCGGCGGGCGGTGGAGTACTGCGACGGGTGGATGCCCGGGCGGATCTCGCTGGCGACGTTCCGCCACCGCGTCGCCAAGATCGACGAGCTCTCGGCCCAGGCCGGCCGGACCCGCCCGACCATCGCCGTCATCCCGCCCACGTCGGTGGAATCCGACCGGGAGAAGGCGCTCTCCTACATCAACATCGAAGGCCTGCTGGCGTGGGCCAACAAGGCCAGGTACTGGGTGAAGCCGCCGTCGGGACAGTTCGAGACCTGGGAGGACCTCGAGGGCACGCTCATCGCCGGCACGCCGGACGACGTCGTCGAGGAGTGCCGCAAGTTCGAGGCCGCCGGGTGCGAGCACCTCGTCTTCGACTTCCGCTTCAAGTTCGACCGCTGGTTCGAGCAGATCGAGCTCCTCGGCAAAGAGGTGCTCCCTCACCTCGGTTGACGCCCCCGGACAGGGAGGAACGATGGACCCGCAGGCGAAGGAAGTCCTCGACCGGATCGACTCGGCGCGCGAGGAGCTGGCCGAGCTGTGCCTGCGCCTCGGGAACACGTACGGGCCGGCGGGACACGAGCTGGCCACGGCCGAGGCCGTCCACGCGTGGTACCGGGAGCACGCCGTGCCGTCGGACCTCGTGCACCTCGTCGACGACCGCGCCAACGTGGTGGCGCGGGTGCGGGGGTCGGGGGGTGGGCGGTCGATCCTGTTCAACGCCCACCTCGACACCGAGGCGTCGGGGCCCGACTACGACAACCTCATGGCCGTCCCCGACCCCAACCTGGTGGGGGCGTGGCGGGAGGGCGACCGCATCTTCGGGCACACGGTGCTCAACGATCGCGGCTGCATGGCGGTGATGATGGTCGCCGGGCGGGCCCTGCTCGAGGGGGGCGCGCGGCTGCGGGGCGACGTGATCCTCACGTCGGTGGCGGGGGAGACCGGCCAGTCCCCCGTCGACGAGTACGGCGGCCTGCGGTACGAGGGGAAGGGGTTCGGCAGCTCGTACCTGGTGCAGCACGGCGTCCGGGCCGACTTCGCCCTGGTCGCGGAGACCACCTCGTTCGCGCCCTGCTGGTACAACTGCGGCGCCGCCTACTTCAAGGTCACGCTGCGGGGACGGAACATGTACACGCCCCGCCTGGTGCGCCCCGAGACCGGGCTGGCCGACCACCCCAACGCCATCGTGAAGGCCGGCGTGGTCATCGAGGCCATCGAGCGTTGGGCGGTGGACTTCGAGCGGAAGCGGACGTCGACGACCCCGTGCGGCGAGGTGCGGCCGAAGGCCCAGGTCGGCGCGGTGCGGGGCGGCATCCCGTGGCGCCCGAACCGGTCCTCCCCCTACTGCGCCCTCTACGTCGACGTCCGCCTGCTCCCCGGCGAGCCCGTCGAGGACGTGACCACCGCCCTGCGCGCCGCCATCGACGAGACCGGCACGGGCGCCGAGCTCGAGGTCGTCATGGCCAAGCGCGGCTACGTGGCCGAGGGGATCGAGCCCTTCGTCGACGCCATCGCCCGCTCGTACGAGGAGGTGCGCGGCGACGAGATGCCGATGGAGAGCGAGGTCGCGGTGGTGTCGATGTGGCGGGACACCAACGTCTTCAACGGCGCCGGGATCCCGTCGCTCACGTTCGGGCCGAGCCGTGGCACGGCGAGCACGCAGGGCTCCGGGAGCTTCGAGCTCGACGACCTCGTCGACGCGGCCAAGATCTACGCCCTCACCGCCCTCGAGGTCGCCGGCGAGCCCGACGACGGGACCGGCTGAACGTGCCGGGTGACGCCACGGGGATCCTCCGGGTGACGGAGGCGGTCGACCTGGTCCTCGCCGCCGAGCGGTGGGCCTGCAACCGCTGCGGTCACGACCTCGGCCCCGCCAACCGCAACTACAAGCAGCGCTGCCTGCTGGCGGCACGCCACCCGCGCGAGGTGCACCAGCCCTTCCGGGACGACCCGGAGTACAGCTTCACGCCGGACGGCGAGTGGTGCGCCATCGTCGAGGTGTACTGCCCCGCGTGCGCCACCCTGCTCGACACCGAGTACCTCCCCCCGGGCCATCCGCCCACCCACGACGTGCAGCTCGACCTGGAGGCGGTGCGCGCCCGCCACCCGTGACCCGCCGGCCCCCGGCCGGCGGCATAC
>JBOGHR010000383.1:0-14308 GCA_050744905.1 Acidimicrobiales bacterium | reverse complement strand
GGCGGCGGCCGTGGCCTCCTCGTCCACGCGCAGCCGCGCGTCGAGCACGACGCCGTAGGTGGCGCGGGCGACCTCGGTGCTGATGAGGCCGTCGACCACGTCGGCCAGCACCGCCTCCGGCTCCCGCTCGAGCACGTCGCCGTACCCTCCGCCCGAGCCCCGCGGCAGGACGATGACGTCGCCCTCTTCGTAGCGCTCGGTCGTGGATTCCGGGCCGTGGAACGAGTACCTCCCGGCGATGCGTCGCTCGTCGACCAGCTCGCGCACGCCCGTGGGGAGCGACTGGTCGCTGCGCGCCATCAGCGCCTTCACGTCGGTGTCACGGACGACGATGCGCGGGTTGGCCGAGCCGGCGTAGCCGCCGAAGAGGCCGAGGTTCTTGGTGAAGCGCCCACCCGTGCCCACCGAGCTGGCGTTCACGGAGGGGACGCCGTGGATCACGAAGCAGTCGGTGAGCCCCACGCCGCCGCGGTAGCGGCCGTGGCCGTGGGCGTTGGCCTCCAGCTTGTTGCGGAACAGGTAGAGCCAGGGAAACTTCTTCTCCTGCTCCTCGGGACCGGGGCAGTCGACGACCATGGCCCAGAAGAAGCCCGCCGAGTGCTCGCCGTCCAGGTCGTAGCGGGCGCCCTGGCCGGTGGCGTTGCCGTTGGCCGGGCCGCCGGCGAGCGGGTAGCCGTACTGGTCGCGTCCGCCGAACTGGAGGAGCAGGAGGTTCTCGGCGAACGGCGCCGCCACGGCCTCCCGGTAGGGCGTGGAGAAGATCATGCGGGCAACGGCCAGGCTCATCGCCTGCACCACCACCCGGCCCACGTGCGACCCCGAGCCGGTGGCCACCTCCCGGTCGGGCACGTTCACGATGCTCGGCGGGGCCACGACCTTTATGGGGTCGAACAGGCCGATCGACCAGCGCAGCCCCCGGAACACCGTGGGGAACAGGGCCACCGACACCGCCGCCCTGGCCAGGTGCCAGCGGAGGTGGAACGGGCCGGTGCCCGGAGCCGGGCTGGCGCCGGACAGGTCGACCACCAGCTCGTCGCCGCGCTTGTGGAGGGCGACCGGCAGGCGCACGAGGCCCTCCTCGACGCCGATGGTGTCGAGGAACGCCACCGACCGGTACACACCGTCGTGCAACTCGGCCAGGCGCTGTCGGGCGTGCCGGCGGCCGCGGTCGATGGTGGCGCGCATGCCGGCGGCCACGAACTCCACGCTCCGCCGCTCGACCTCGCGCAGCAGCCGGGCCCGGAGCCGCAGGCACACGGCCAGGCGGGCCTTCAGGTCGAGCCCCATGGCCCGCGGGGTGCGCACCGAGTTCAGCAGGAACTCGACGTGGTCGCGGCTGAGGCGGAAGTCCCGACCGACCTTCAGGGGCGGCACGTGGAAGCCCTCCTCGTAGCGGTGCAGCGCGTCGGAGGAGAAGCCGCCGGGCACCTTGGAGCCGGTCTCGCCCTGGTGCCCGCCGCAGCCCGCCCACGCCAGCAGCTCGCCGCCGGCGAACACCGGCATCATCAAGAAGTGGTCGTAGGTGTGCACGCCGCCGGCGTCGGGGTCGTTGAAGAAGAAGACGTCGCCGTCCTCCAGCCCGACGGTGGGGTCGTCGCGGTAGTGCTTCAGCACGTACTTGATGGGGCCGTAGTGGAGGAGGTTGTGGAGCAGCACGCCGGCCGACATGGCGGCCACGTCCCCGCTGGCGGTGAAGATGCTCACGCCGAGGTCGCCGGCCTGGAGCAGCTCGGCCATGCTGAGGTTGATGAAGACGAGGCGGCCCTCGTCGACGATCGACTCGAGCTTGTGCTCGAAGATGTCGAGCGTCACCGCGTCGACCATCTTGGCGCCGGCCGTCTCGAGGTCGGTCGCCCGCTCCAGCACCGGCCGGGAGAGCGTCTCCGGGTCGAAGGCTGGGCCGGGCGGCTGGAGAGGCCCGCCGTAGCGGCGGATGCGCTCCTCCAGGGAGAGGTCGTCCACGCGCAGGCGGGCCGGGCTCACGGGACCACCCCGGCCAGGTGGCCGGTGAGCCACTCGTCGACCCGGTAGGTCCAACCGGGGGCGACGGCCACCACTGTGTCCACGTCCTCGAGGAGGGCGGGGCCGGCCACGACGTCGCCGGCCCGGAGGAGGCGCCGGTCGTACACGGGCGTGGTCACCGGGTCGCCGGCGGCCCATATGCACGACCGCTCACCGCGGCCCGGATCGGCGGCGCCCGTCGCACCCGGAGGAGGCGGCGCCGGCGGGTCGTGGTGGAGGCCCGCGGTGGCGGTGACCTTGAACAGCTGGATCTCGATCCCGCCCTCGGGGTGGGTCGTGCCCTCGCCGTAGACGGCGGCGAAGCTGGCGTTGAACGCGTCGCCCAGGGCCACGAGGTCCTCGGGAGCCGACACGGTGGTCCAGCCGCACGGGTGGCGGACGGTGTGCTGCTGGCCCGTGTAGTTCATGTCGAGCTCGAGCTCGTAGCGCACGTCGTGGAGCGAGAAGCCCTCCTCCTCGAGGTCGCGGGCGGCGAAGGCGAGCAGGTCGGCGACGATGCCGTTGAAGGTGGTCACGTCGTCGAACCAGCGGTGCCGCAGCGCGTCGAAGAGGGCGATGCGGTGCGTGCGCTCGTAGCTCTGGACGATGTCCATGGTCGACGCCCCGTAGGCGTTGAACTCCGAACCGAACGGGAAGGTGAGGACGGTTGCGATATCGGCGTACTCGGCGACGTCGCAGGCGTGCACCGGACCGGCGCCGCCGAAGGCGAACATGGTGAGGTCGCGGGGGTCGTGGCCCTTGAGCGCCGTCTGCTTGTAGATCTCCTGGCCCATCAGCCCGTCGACCAGGCGGCGGATCCGCTGGGCCGCCTCTTCCACCTCGATGCCGAGCGGACGGGCGACGCGCCGGCGGATGGCGCGCGCCGCCTTGGCCTGGTCGAGCCTGAACCGGCCGCCGAGGAAGAACTCCGGGTCGATGTACCCGAGGACGAGGTCGGCGTCCGTCACGGTCGGCTCGACGCCGCCGGAGTCGTAGGCGACGGGGCCGGGGACCGAACCCGCGCTGCGCGGCCCCACCCGCAGGTCGCCCTCCTCGGTCACCCAGGCGATCGACCCACCGCCGGCGCCGATGGAGAAGTTGGCCAGCACCGGCAGGTGGATGCGCCAGCGGTCGACCACGGGGTCGAACTCGTAGGTGCGCTGCTGGCCCTCGAGGATGAGGCCGACGTCGAAGGTGGTGCCGCCCATGTCGGCGGTGACGACGTTGTCGATGCCGTACCGGGTGGCGAGGGCCGAGGCGCCCCCAAGTCCGGCGACGGCGCCCGCCCCGAGGAGGTGCAGCGCCGACGTGCGCGACGGCGAGGACACCCCGCCGGTGTTGCGGGCGAGCAGGAGCGGGCGCCGGTACCCGTGCTCACGCAGCCGGTCGGACAGGTCGAGCACGTGCTCCTCGGTGACCGTGGCCAGGAAGGCGGCCAGGACGGTGGTGACCGAGCGGCGGTACTCGTCGAGCTTGGGCGCCACCTCCGACGAGAGCAGCACCGGCGTGCGGCCGAGGTAGATCTCCGGGTACTGCTCGCGGATCACGTCGCGCACCAGCTGCTCGTGGGCCGGGTTCATGAACGACCACGTGAGGCACACGGCCACCGCCTGGACGCCGAGGGCCATGAGGTTGTCCACCTGGCGCACCACGTCGGCCGGGTCCAGCGGCATCACCACGTTGCCGAAGCAGTCGACCCGCTCGGCCAGGCCGACGCGCAGCGGGCGCGGCACCAGCGTCGGCGGACGCCGGGCGCGGGTGCGGTCCATCTGCTCGGTCGCCGACAGGCCGTCAGCCCAGTTCCGGGACCGGCCGACCTGGAGGGTGTCCTCCTGCCCGCGGGTGGTGATGAGCCCGACGCGCGGGCCCACCCGCTCGATCAGGGCGTTCATGCCGACGGTCGTGGAGTAGCGGACGCTGGCGACCCTCGGCATCGCCGCGTGCAGGTCGAGGTCCCATGCCGCGAGGGCGTCGGTGGTCGCGGCGAGGAAGCTCACCGAGAGGTCGTGATGCGTCGTCCTCGCCTTGCCGGTGGCGAAGCGGTCGCCGTCGGTGACGTACGCGTCGGTGAAGGTGCCCCCGATGTCGACGTTGACGGTGAAGCTCACGGGATCACCGCTCGTTCCACCGCTTGCGGCCATGCGTGCCTCGATGCGTTCCGGACGGTCGTGCCGGCGCCGGCCCGGTCGCCTCGTCGTTGCGACGACCGGCCGGCGCCCTCTCGGCAGTCACGGGATCCCGTGACTGCTTTGGATTTCGGATACAATCCTAGCCCGTACTGAGCCGGCGTCAATGGGCGGGAGCATCCGGCGTCCCGGCCCGCCGGATGCCGGCCTGGCCCTCCGGCTCAGCGGACCACTCTCCGCGGGTGCCCGCCGCCTGGAACCCGGCGAGGACGATCGTGCTGCGGTGGTCGGGCGCGACCTGGAACAGGTGGTGCAGGACGCGTCCGCCGGTGAGCATGCCGCTCGCCGACAGGACGATCATGGGTCCGCGACGAGCGGTGAGGCGTTTGGAGTCCTCGACGGTGTGGACGAACTCGACGCCGCTCGCCATGGCGGCAACATCGGCGGGCTCGAGGCGATGTTCGCCCGTGGTGCGTAGGAACAGTTCGGTGGCGTCAACGGCCATGGGGCTGTTCAGGTAGGTGGGGAGCTCCGGGATCCGGCCGGCGGCACGCAGTTGCGCGAGCAGGTGGAGCACGGTCTGGGCGCGCCCGACGGCGAACACGGGGACGAGCACGATCCCGCCGCGCCGTCGCGGTGATGATGTCCGCCAGTGCGTCTGCGGGGTCCTCGTGGAAGTGGCGCCGATTGCCGTGGGTGGACTCGATGACGATGTGGTCGGCAGCGGGTGGATCGGCAGGTGGCCGCATGACGGGGTCGTCGGTTCGCCCGAGGTCGCCGCTGAACAGCGTTGAAGCGTTGGCGTCAGCGACGCGGACCGATGCGGCGCCGAGGATGTGACCGGCTCGGTGGAACGACGCGATGACGGTCGGACTGAGCTCGATGACGGTGTCGAACGGGACGGGCCGGAGGAGCTCCAGCGCTCGTTCTGCGTCGTCGGCGGTGAACAAGGGAAGTGCGGGGTGGTGCTTCGAGGAGCCTCGCCTGTTGGCGAGGCCGAGGGCGAGGGCCGTGGCCATGTTCACCCACAGCACCTGAACCGGAAGGATTGGCAGGGTCGTCGCGGCGACGATGGCCGTGAGGATGACCAGGCCCTCCCCCATGCTCGTCGGGAGGGCCCAGACGATGAACTTGGTCAGGTTGTCGAACACCCCGCGACCCTCTTCGACCGTCCCGTCGGCTGCCTGCATGTGTCGGCCCATCGCGAGGTCGAGCGCGTGGATCGCTTCTCGGTAGGACTCGCCGACGCCGGCAAGCCGAGTCGTCCGGGCTGGCGGATGCGATCATGCGATCGAGGATCCTTCGCGCCGCCGAAGGCGCCGACCTGCTCATCGCCGGCACGCGAGGCCACAGCCCTCTGAAGCGCCTCGCCCTCGGGTCGGTTGCCACCCAGCTCGCCCATCACGCACCCTGCCCCCTCGTGTCGTGCCGCCGGACCGGCAGGCAAGTACGGCTGCGACAAGCGGGACGCCGTGAAGGCGTGACTCGGCGCTGCGCCACCCGACCCGGTGGCGCAGCAAGACGCGGCCCCTGGCGGCTGGGCGGGATCATGGTCGTCGTGAACGAGCAGTTCCGCGCCCGACCTCGATATCAACAAGCCGGGTTGCGCCAATCACCGGGACGGCACGCTCGCGTCCACTCACGCCGACTGGCGTCGGCCTGGAACGCCGACCGGGTGCAGAGCTCGTGCTTGACCCCGCCCCGGCGATGGCCGTCGCCGCGACCCTCCTCCTGCTCGGCGTGCTGGCAAGCAAGGCGTCGGCACGCTTTGGGATCCCGGCCCTGCTGCTGTTCCTGGCCATCGGTATGGCCGCCGGCAGCGACGGCTTCGGCGCCATCCACTTCGACGACTACGAACTCGCCGAAGGCGTCGGCATCGTGGCGCTGGCCATTCATCCTCTTCTCTGGCGGGCTCAGCACCGAAAGGGCGGCGATACGGCCGGTTGTCACCTACGGGGTGGTCCTGGCGACGTTCGGCGTCCTCGTCACGGCGATCGTCGCCGGCGCTGCAGGCCGATTCAGAACCGGTAGAAGTCGAGGCCCCTCGGCGAAGCCAGCAACACCCAGTAGGCCGCTGACCTGGACTTCTTCAGCGCGCTCGGCGGGATTCGAACCCACAACCTTCTGATCCGTAGGCCGCGGGTACGCGGCTGTAGTCAGAAGGTTCAGCGCCTTTGACCAGCACTCTAGCGACGCCTTCCCCAAACGGTCGGCGTCATTTCCCCAAACTTTCCCCGCTCCTCGGGATGAGGCTACAAATGCGGCGCTATTCATGGCACTGCGACCTGTCGAATCGGGGTTTCCCCCGGACCGCGAGGTCCTTGAGTTCGAGTGTGGGGTGCGGGCCTACCCACCCGGTCGATCCCATGCCTTCTGGCGCATCCGCTGGGAGGAAGCCGGCCGGCACCGTGACACCTCGGCGCGCTCGCGCACCGAGGCGATCGCCAAGGCCATTGAGTTGGTGGAGCGCCTGGGCCGGGGCACGGCCACCGACCTGGGCCGGGCCACCGGCGCCGATCTGGTGGCCCACTACCTCGACCCCGCCCGGCGGCCGGCTCGGGTGGAGCGGTGGTCGGATCGCCACCGCGACGAACAGATCCGCTACTGCGAGCGCTACGTCCTGCCCGTGGTCGGGACCGTGGCCTGTCGGCGCCTCACCCGAGTGGAGCTCCAACGCGTCCTCGACCAGGCCCCCACGGCCTCGGTGGCCCAGCACCTGAGGCGCTGTCTGACCGGGGTGGTCAACGCCGGCCTCGAGGAGGGGCACCTCCTGGCCCGCCAAGACGTGCTGCGGGGCGTGCGCTGGCGGCCGGCCGAGCGCGACACCCCGGCCGAGCCGGCGGGGCGAGCCGTCACCGAAGCCGAGATCCCCACCACCGCCGCGGTCCACGCCCTGGCCGGCGCCACCGCCGGGAGATCGGGGGTGTGGTGGCGGGAGCTGGAGATCCTGGTGGTGGCCTACAGCGGCATGCGCTGGGGCGAACACGTGGCGCTGACCGCGGAGCGGGTCGACCTGCCTCGGCGGCGCATCAGCGTCGACCGCCAGGTCATCGAGACCCGCTCGGCGCTCAAGGAGACCCTGCCCAAGGGCCGGCGCCAACGGGTGACCATGTTCCCCGCCCTCACCCCCGCCGGAGTTGACCTCGCCGCCCTCGTGGAGCGCCGCCTGGCCGAAGTGCCCGACGACGGCCTGGTCTTTCCCGCCCCCCAGGGCGGCTGGGCCCGACGCTCCAACTACGGGCGCAACACCTGGGACCCCGCCGCCGTGTCCGTCGAGTGGCCCCGAAGGAACGGGCGCTGGGCCTGGAGCTTTCACAGTCTGCGCCACGTGTTCGCCACCTGGGCCCTCAACCAGCCGGGGCTGCGCCTCGAGGACGTCTCCCGCCTCCTCGGCCACAGCAGCGTGCGTGTCACCCAGGAGGTCTACATCCACGTCCACGGCGACCTCTACCAACGGTTCTTCGACGCGACAGCGTGATCGTGGTGGACGCTTCGTCTGCAACGGGTGTCGGGACCCCGGCACGGCGAACGCCGGTTCGGTGCGCTTTCTTAGGTGGCGTGATCGCGCCGTTCTTGTGTCGATAGGTGCGGCAGCGCGAACCACCCGGCTCGTGCCTCCCCGGTTGAAGGGCGCCGGAGGTGGTTGCACGGCGCGCAGATGCCCCCGCCGTCCGATGACGATGCGTCGGGCCGGCTGGCCAGCCCAACGAGGACGCCGGGCGAAGGCTCACCTGAGCTGTCGCACCCCCTGGGTACTCTCTCGACGGTGGAGGGTGAACCACGTGCAATCTGCAACGACCACCACAGTCGTTCACGTCGTCATCGACGATCAGCCGAGCAGCCCCGTGTGGGCTGATGCCGCATATCTCGGCCTGCTCGTGACGCTGGCCGCCGCGCTCATCACGGCCTGGGTGACGCTGTGGGCCGCGAAGAAGGCCCGCAACGCCACGCGGCGGTCCGCGCTGGCTGCGCAGTACGGAGCCGCACTCGCGGACGCACTCGCCTGGCGGGAGCTCCCGTACCGGGTCGCTCGCCGCAGCGGCGACGACGCTGCGACGCTCGGCAAGCTCGCCGACGGGTTCCACGAGCTGCACGAGCGCATCGAACACCACCGGCAGTGGACGCGGCTCGAGTCGCCGGCGGTCGGCGACACCTATGCAAACCTCCTCGACACCCTCCGGCGCCGCGCCGACGACGCGATCAAGTTTGCATGGACGCAGCGTTCCGCGATCACCAAGCCCGAGCACATGGTGCTGGGCGACGTACCGGAGCTCGTCGTCAACGTCGACGCCGAGTGCGCCGCCTACGTCGAGGCCGTGAAGGCCGAACTGGACAAGCTGGTGAAGCCCGAAAGGAAGCGGTGACCATGGCGAAGACCGGAGAGATCCACCTGGTGCCAGACACGCTCGAGGAACTCGTTGCGAAGATCCGTCGCGATCACATCGATCTGACCGACAAGGAGATGAAGACCGGGTCGAAGATCGTCGCGGACGTCACCGCGGCACTCGAACGGCTGAGCGCCGACCCGAAGTCCGTCCCGATCCTCGGGGGCACGATCTTCCGCGCCGGATCATTCGGCCGCCGCACCCAAGCGCAACCCCTCGACGACCTCGACCTGTTCATCCCGCTCGACGGCAGGGCGATGCGCCTCGAGTCGCCCGACAACGTTCCGACAAGGGAGCGCCTCGTCGCAGGCAACACCGACAAGCCGATCGGCTGCGACACGTCTCTGCACTCGGGTGACTGGGTTGACTCCCGGGCGGTACTCGACCGGGCCGTAGACGCCCTCCCGCGCCTGCCACTCGACACCACGCACTCGGGGAAGAACCCTCGCGGCCGGTGCGCCCACATCACGTACGTCGGCATCAACGTCGACCTCGTGTTCGTGTTGTGGTCGGAGCACCCGACGATCGACCGGTACCACCTGCCGAGCGGAACCGATCACACCTGGCGAACCGCGAACCCCAAGAACGACCAGGACCGCCTGTCCAAGGCAAACCAGAGCGAGCACTCCGAGCTGCTCCTGCCGACGATCCGATGCCTCAAGGCGTGGAACGACCACGTCTGCGGTGGGCGCCTGAAGAGCATCCACCTCGAAGTGCTCGCCACCGAGACGCTGTTCAAGAACACGCCGATCACCTCCACGGTGTCCGCCCTCACCTATGCGTTCGATGCGCTTCCCGACGCCCTCGACAAGCCCTGCCCTGACCCCACTGGCCTCGGCCCCGACCTCGACTCGACGCTCCACTGGGAAGACCGGGCCTGGGTGAAGGACGCAGCGCGAAAGGCCTTCAAGGAAGCGGCAGTAGCCAACAAGCTCGCCGACACCGACGTCGCTGCCGCCGGAGCGAGATGGCACGACATATTGCTCACCAAGGGCAAGGAAGCGCCGAAGCGGAATCGCGGGCCTGCACAGGCCGGCCGCCACGACAACGAGTTCGGCCAGCCCGCACACCGCTGCGCCGATGCGAAGGTGCCGCCTCCGCTGCCGTCGCAGCGCGCCGCACGGCCCTCGAACCAGGCGAGCCGCCGCGGTGAGTACGCCTGACCCCTGGTGGCGGCGCTTCCCCAGCGAGTACGGCGACATCCTCGCCGAGCTGCGCGGTCGCGGGTGGACGGTCGCGCCGGTGGAGGACGACGAGGCCGAAACCCTCCGCTTGACGGTGAGCGGTCTGCCCGACCCGCCAGGCTGGCTCCGCCTCTACTACACGCCTGCCGGCGTCGCGGCACCGCCGACCGTCATCGGGCCGCAGGGCCCGCACCTCCACGTCCACCCCCTAGACGGGACCCTCTGTCTCCCGGACCTGGACAGCCCAGCAGCGCTCGTCGACGCCGCGGTCAAGCTGTACGACCCTGCGACGCCCATTACCGGGCAGGTGGAGCCCCGCACCGGGTTTCTCCCCGTGCCCGCCCCGTGCGCCGTCGTCGTTCCGTCTGCGCTGCCGCCAGGCGAGTGGGGCACGTTCACGATCCGCCACCCCCGGAACACGATCCGCGGGTGGGTGTCGCACATGGCCACCGGGCCGCAGTTCGATGCTGCACTCGAGGCGGACTATCCGGCTGAACTTGCCGCAGCGTTCGCCGCCGACGGCAAGACGTCGGGCGTGTGGGTTCGCGTCTGCGACCGAAGGTTCCCAGTGCGGGCGAGCGAACTTCACGCGCTGTGGGATCGGCGGCTGCCGGACGACGCTCGCCGGTGGTCCGAACTCCTGGCAGACGTCCAGGACGTCTCCAGCCGCCTGGTCGCGGACGTGCCGAACCGAGGCACGGGCATCTTCGGTCTCATCGTCCCAGAGGAAGGTCCCGAGCCCGGCGACTGGCATGAGCGGCTCGTCGTCGTATGCGCCAACACCCAGCAAGTTTGGCCGGTCGTCGCCGAGGCGATCACACCCGGCGCCCACCGCGTCCCCGGCGCTGCGGCCCTCAGTGTGAAGTCGGTCGCGGTCGCCGGTCTCGGCATGCTCGGCGCACCCGGAGCCCTCGACGTCGCCCGCACCGGCATCGGATCCCTCCGTCTCCTCGACAACGACTGCGTCGAGGCCGGAAACCTTGTCCGCCAGCCCTACGGCATCGGCCAACTTGGCCAGCCGAAAGTCGACGGGCTCACCGACCTCGTCCGACAGGGCGCGCCGTGGTGTGAGATCCGACCTGAACACCGCATCCGCGCACGAGCAGAATGGACCCCCCGCGCAGCCTTGATCGAGTGGCTCGACGGCGCGGACCTGCTGATCACGACGACCGGCAGCAGACCCGCGGATACGTATCTCGCCGAGGTCGCGCAAGAGGTTGGTGTGCCCGTCGTCGGCGGATGGGTGAGCCTCGGCATCTGGGGTGGAGTCGTCCACCGCACCGTGTGGGGCCAGAGCGGCTGCCGGTGGTGCATCGCGCACGTTGACCTCGCCACCCCGCCAGCGGACCCCGGCGCCGACGCGCTGTATGTGCGCGGCTGCGGGCATCCGACGTTCCCCGGCCACATCGGCGACGGCGGCGTCATCGCATCCTCGCTGGCCGCCCTCGCCGTTCGTGAGCTCATCGGCGATCCGCCCTCCGCGGGCGACATCGCCTTGATCGCGCTCAGGAGTCAATCGTTCCACGGGCCGACCACCACGTGGACCCAGCTACCTCCGCACTCGGACTGCCCGATCTGTTCGCGATGCGGATAGTCGTCACCGACGTCGCACGATCCAATGTCGAACACGAGATCGGCAACGCAGGGCGGCTCGAAACGGGCGGCCTACTTCTCGGGTGGCGGCGCCCCGACCTCGAAACGATCGTCGTCGCCGACGCAACCGGGCCCGGTCGCAGAGCTCGCCGATCACGACATGGCCTGATCCTCGACACCGCAGATCTGCAGGACGCCGTCGATCGTGCCTTCGCTGCGAGCTGCGGCGACGTCGGCTACCTCGGCGACTGGCACGTCCACCACAGCTCCGAGCCCGTCGCGTCGCCGATCGACGCGGCGACCGCACGGTCGATCGCGACCGATCCCAACGTCGCCGTCCCGGAGCCCGTCCTCCTGATCGTCGGTCGTGCCGGCGATGGAGATCTCCAGTGGCGCGGGTGGGTCGGCCGAGAACTCCTGTCCGCGCATGTGGAGTTCGCGTAGCCACTACGACCTTGGTATCGCTATCGATACCGAGCGGGGCGGCCGAACTCGCCGAACGTTTGAACTGCAACTCGTCCACCCATCGGCCACTCCGAACACCGTGTGCTTCTGAGCGCTTGGCGCGACCGATCGGCGCTTTTGGAGCGGTGACAGGGCACGGGCGACCGTCGCGGTCGCTGTGCCGAGTCGGTGATCGGGAGGGGCGGTGCCACCTCAAAGCTCGACGTCGATGAGGATTTGGCAGTGGTCGCTCAGCCCCCACTCGCCAGGGTCGTTGAGCGCTCTGGCGGTGACGCGATCGGCGATGGACTTGGACGCAAAGACGAAGTCGAGCTGCCGCGTGGCGGTCGCCGGGGTCTGACGGCTGTGGTGATAGGTCGGAACGCACTTGCTGTCTTTCGGAAGCTCGTCCGGCCACGGCTCGGCCTGTCGCCCACATGGGTGTTGCGGGCCGAGGAACGTCAGCTCCAACGCCTCGGCTCGTGCGAACACGGTGTCGTAGCGCGCCTTGTTGTACGCCGCACCCTTCTCCCCGTAGCCGTACAGGATGTTCCAGTCGCCTGATACGACGACTGGTTCACGCCGCTGGTTCCAAAGCAGCGGAGCGAGGTCGGAGAGGACTCGGTGCGCTGAGCCGTCCGCCCAGAGCGGGGACTCTTTGCCGAAGTACCGCTCCCACGGCGCATACACGCTGACAGCGGTGAACCGCGGCGCGCCGTCGACGAACACCTTTGCCGCCGTGATGGTGCCGGACCGGCTGATCGGCAAGGCGCTGGGGTTTTCGCCGTGGATGTCCCGCTGATTATGGGCTCGAGTGTGATCCGGTCGGACAACGGCAGGATCGCAGTGCGCCACGGACGCTGCTCCCATCCCGCCGTGGACCAGCTGTCGGTCCCGCCCGGGAGCACTTTGGACTTCAGTCGCCAGTCGGCTCCGGTACCTCTTGCAGCAGGGCGACATCGGAGCCGCTCTTCGCGAGTTCGTTCCAGAGCGCGAGCTTGTTCAGATTCTAAGAGATCAGACGCACCACATCTCGACGCTACCCATGCCCTGTGACGCCCACCCTGCTACTTCCGGGCAGCCGCCACGAGGCACTCGCGCCACGAGGCACTCGCACAAGACGAGCGCCAGATCGTCTGGCAGGCGACCGGCCGGGCCCGGGCGCGCTGCATCCTCCACCCGAGGCCTGCGACCAGCAAGACGCTGCGGAACCGCCCGAGAACGCGCGCTCCATAATCCAGCTCGCCGCCAGCCCAGGGGGCGACCTATCGGCGCTTGTGGAGCGGCGACAGGGCACGGGCGACGGTGTCGCGGTTTACGCCAGACTCGGCGATGAGTGACGGCGTCTCGGCGTACCGAACGGGCGACCAGAACCTCGACGGTCTAGCCCCCGTTGAGCAGGACGTCGAGCTTGTCGGCGACGTCCTCGTCTTGGAGCGCAACGGCGTGCGAGTAGTGCCGGAGCGTGGTCGACGGGTCGCGGTGGCCGAGGCGGACCTGGGCCTTGAGGACCTTGCCGTCGTCGACGAGGAGCGTAGCGACGCCGTGGCGGAGGCGGTGCAGCGCCGGTCCTTGGACGGCGGCGTTGCCGAGCGCGCGGAACTTGTGAGACAGCGCGTCGGCACTCGTCCAGGTCTCTCGTAACGGTGTCGGCGCGAACAACCAGTCGCCGACCGGCTCCGGTCCGCGATCCGCCCAGGCCTCGAAGTGACCGGTGACGAGTCGAGCGGTCGTCGCGCCGAGCGTGAGGCGGCGGGTGCGTCCCGTCTTCGTCGATCCGAGCACGCCGCGCGACAGGCCCCGTCGATGGTGAGCACCCGCCCGTCGAGGTCGGCCCGGCGTAGCACCGCCAGCTCGCCCCGGCGGGCGCCGGAGTCGGCCGCCACCCGGACGAGCAGGTGGGCCCGCTCGGCGCTGTACCGCTCCACGATCGAGGCCCAGCTGTCAAGATGCCGATGTGGCGAAGGTCCCCCAAGCTGAGGAGCTCCTCTGGCCGACCCTCGTCGCGATCCGCGAACTCGGGGGATCCGCGACGATCCGCGAGCTGGACGAGAAGGTCGTCCAGCAGGAGAGCTACGGCGAGGACGTTCAATCGCTGCCTCACGGTGACGACGGCCGGCAAACCGAGCTCGAGTATCGCCTCGCATGGGCTCGGACCTACCTGCGAGGCATCGGCGCAATCGCGAACAGTGCGAGGGGCGTCTGGTCGGTCACCGAGCGAGGACGCAAGATGTCTTCGACCGAGGTCGCGACAGCTGCAAAGGCTTGGAAGGCGGAGGCAGCCGCTGCCCGAAGGAAGAAGCTCGACACCGTCGATCGTGACAGCACGCAGCCGGATGAAGAGACGCTCGTCTCCTGGAAGGACGAGCTCCTGAGCCATCTCTTGAAGTTGGAGCCGAGCGCGTTCGAGCGGCTAGCTCAGCGGCTACTTCGTGAAGCCGGATTCCTTAATGTCACGGTAAGGGTCCCCCGCCTGGTTAGTCGCGCGATGTAGCCTGCTCATGTGGAGCTGTCGCCCGAAGGCCTGCAGGGGTTCTTCGAGGAGGTGGGCCCCTTGCTCGACGAGCGGCAGCGG
>JBOGHR010000382.1:0-2146 GCA_050744905.1 Acidimicrobiales bacterium | reverse complement strand
CGGTGGTGGTGGTGCACCGCCTCGGGCCCGTCGGCGGCGCGTCCGCACCGGTGCCCGGCGGCTGGCTCCCGTGGCCCGCCCCGCCGGCCGAGCCCTTCCCCACCCGGATGGTGGACAGCGAGCACGTGCTGTTCATCGCCTACACGTCGGGCACCACCGGCCGGCCCAAGGGGACGGTCGCCGTCCACGCCGGGTTCGGCGTGAAGGTGGCCGAGGAGGCGGCCTTCCAGTTCGAGCTGACCCCCGCGGACACCCTGTTCTGGCTCACCGACATGGGCTGGATCATGGGCCCCTGGGAGGTCGTGGGCACGCTGTCGCTGGGCGCCACGCTGGCCCTCTACGACGGGGCGCCGGACTGGCCCGGTCCCGACCGCCTGTGGGCCTTCCTGGAGCGCCAGCGGGTCACCGTGGCCGGGCTCAGCCCGACCTTCGTCCGCTCGCTCGTGCCCCACGGCGACGCACCGGTGCGGGCCCACGACCTGTCGGCGCTGCGGGCCCTGGCGTCCACCGGCGAGCCGTGGAACCTCGACCCGTGGCTGTGGTACTTCGAGGTGGTCGGAGGCGGCCGGTGCCCGATCGTCAACGTCTCGGGCGGAACCGAGGTGGGGGCCTGCTTCCTCGCACCGCACGTCGCGGTGGACGCCATCAAGCCCACGTCGCTCGGCGGCCCCGCCCTGGGCCTGGCCATGGACGTCTACGACGACGACGGCCGGCCCGTGCGGGGCCGGGTCGGCGAGCTCGTGTGCACCCGCCCGTGGCCGGGCATGACGCGGGGGTTGTACAAGGACCCGGAGCGCTACCTCGCGACGTACTGGAGCCGGTGGCCCGACGTGTGGGTGCACGGCGACTGGGCGTCGGTCGACGAGGACGGCGCCTGGTTCCTCCACGGGCGCAGCGACGACACCATCAAGCTGGCCGGCAAGCGCCTGGGGCCGGCCGAGGTGGAGTCCGCCCTGGTGTCGCACCCGGCGGTGGTGGAGGCGGCGGCCGTGGGGGTGCCCGACGAGGTCAAGGGCGAGGCCCTCTGGTGCTTCGTGGTGGCCGCGCCCGGCGTGGAGGCGACCGACCGGCTTCGGGCCGAGCTGGCCGACGTGGTGGCGGCGTCGCTGGGCCGGGCGTTCCGGCCGTCGGCCGTGCGCTTCGCCTCGGCGCTCCCCAAGACCCGCAACGCCAAGGTGCTGCGCCGGGCGGTGCGGGCGGTGGCGGTGGGCGAGGACCCCGGCGACCTGTCGTCGCTCGAGGACCCTTCCACCCTGGCGGCCATCGGGGCGGCGCGGTGATCCGCTCCCTGCCCCTCGAGCTGCGGGGGCGGCGGGTCCTGCTGCGGCCCATGGTCCCCGGCGACTTCGAGCAGTGGCGGGAGGTCCGCCGCCGCTGCCGCGACTGGCTGACCTGCTGGGAGCCGCGCTCGTCGCCCGGCCACCCCGACGTCGTCGAGGACGCCCGGGCCTTCGCCGCCCGCTGCGGGGCCCGGGACCGGGAGCGCCAGATGGGCAGCGGCTACGGGTTCGGCATCTTCGTGGGCGACCGCTTCGCCGGGGAGATCAACCTCAACGGGGTGCAGCGGGGAGCGTTCCAGAACGCCTACGTGGGCTACTGGATCGACCAGGCCATGGCCGGCCGGAGCTACACGCCGGAGGCGGCCGTGGTGACGTTCCGCTTCGCCTTCGAGGAGCTGGACCTCCACCGGCTCCAGGTCGCCGTCATCCCGAGGAACGCGCCCAGCCGGCGGGTGGCCATGAAGCTGGGCCTGAGGGACGAGGGCACGGCGGTGCGCTACCTGGAGATCAACGGCATCTGGGAGGACCACGTCCGCTACGCCATCACCGCCGAGGAGTGGGCCGAGCGCCGCCACCACTACCTCGAGCGGTGGATCCTCTGAGGAGGATCGCCTCGCGATCAGAGCTTGCTCGGCGAGCTGGCGGTGCTGCGGCCGGCGCCGGGGGCGGCCGCTACGGTGGGCGGGCGCCCGGGTGGCGGAACTGGCCAGACGCGGGGGGCTTAAACCCCTCTGGCCCGCAGGGGCCGTGCGGGTTCGAATCCCGCCCCGGGCACGCCGCCGCTGCTTCCGGGGTCACCTTCACCCAGGTGACCGGACGACGCCGCTCCGCCGGACGACGCCGGCCTCGCCGCGTCGAGCGTCCTC
>JBOGHR010000381.1:0-14082 GCA_050744905.1 Acidimicrobiales bacterium | reverse complement strand
CGACGTGGCCGCCGCCTGTCTGGACCGACCGGCCCCGGCGATGGTCGCCTGCTGCCGAGTACTCGACGCCGCCCCGGTCAGCACCGAGGTGCTCGACGCCCTGTGTGACCTCGCCGTACACCTCAAGGTCGAATCCGACGAGCGGGCATGGCTGCGGGGCTGGCTGGCGGGCGAGCGAGCCCACCTGGGGTGGTCCGTGTCCGGCGTGGCGGACGTCGGGGTCATCGAGGACCTGGACCGCAGCAAGGACCCGACGGCCGTCGCCGCCTGCCTGTGCGCGCTGGCCCGCCATCCCGGCCCGGTGCTGGGCCTCACCGCCGCGGCCGCCGTCCCTGCAGTTCGCAACGGCTTGATGACCACGGCCGGCGTCGGCGCCGTCGGCCCGACCCTCGTGGCTGTCGCCGCGGTCGACGTGTCGGCGGCACTCGCCCTGCTGCGCGCCCGCATACCCCCTCCCACCGCCCCGGAGGCCACCTTCGCCGCCCTGGCGGTGGCGGCGCGCACGGCGACCGTGCCTCAGCACTGGGAGGCGGTGGACGCCGTCGACGTCGCCGACGACGACCTCGACGACGACGACTTCGACGACGACGCTGGCCCGGCGGAACGGCTTCCCCTGGTCCTGGCCCCGGCGGCGGCCGCCGCGGCGGTTCGGTGGGCCGACTGGTTGGACGCGGTGAGCCGCAAGCCACTGACCCCAAGGGGGCCGTGGCAGGAGCGCTGGCGAGGTCGGGACCTGCGGCGTCTGGGAACCCGGGTGGCCGCCAGCGCCGCCCACAGCCACCTGCAGGCAGGGCGGTATGGGGATGTCGCGGCGGTCATCGCCGCCGCCGGCGGCCCCCAGACGCGCCGCCTCCACATCCTCTCCGCCCTCGCCAGGGCCCGGGTAGCCGACGCCGCCGGCATCGGGCTCCCGGCGAGTGCGGCCGGTCGGAAGGAGCAGGTGTCGTTCTTCGAGGAAGACATCAGGGCCATTCTGAGTGCCGCCCGTCCGGACGAGATCATCGACGATCCGTGGGTCCTGCGCCAGGTGACCACCTTTTTGATCCTGGCGGCGGTGGCCCGCGAGGACGCCGGCGCCGTGATGCGCACCTACGCGGTCCTGGCCCGTCGGGGTCTGGGCAGCGCCGACATCTCGTGGGCGGCCGCCCTCGCCCTCGCCGTCTTCCCCGAGGGGCCCATCGCCTCGACGGCCGGCGAGGTGCGTGGCCGATGGGTCCAGTTCGCCCGAACGTGCGTGGCCCGGGCCTTGCTCGAGGGGTACGCCCCCGAGTTCGAAGAGCTCGACGAGGTGTGCGCGGCACTGGGTGTCCCCGTCGACTCGGTCCGGTCCATGGTCGAACCCCTTCTCGGCGCCGTGAACACGGCCGTCGGCGACGGCGAAGGGACGACGCTGGTGGTCCTGGCCGACGGTCCGGGGCTGGGCGACGGGGCGGCGCCCGGCGCGCTGGCGCTGGCGGCGCTCATCGAGGCGCCGCTCCTCGCCCTTGCCGCCAGCATCGACGAGGAGGTCGAGATCCCGGCGGAGTGTGCGTGGCGGTCCGTCGACGTCGGCGCCGGGCCGGGCGTCGTGCCCGTACCCGGCGGCTACGACCTCGAGGCGCTGGCCGAGGACGACGACGCCGAGGTCGGACTGCTCAGCGGGATCCTCGCCGGACACCTCGTGGCTGCCGCTCTGGAGGAGCGCCTCGACGCCATCGACGCCGCCCTGGAGGCCGCCGCCCAGGCCGCCGCCGCGCCCCCCATGGACAAGCCCGCCCCGGTGGCACCCGCCACTCGGCCGGCCCACGACGCGCGCCGCACCGAGGAGCGCCCGCTCGGCGACGCCACGTCGCAGCGCGGCGCTCTCGCCGGCGTCGACACCGGGGATCGGGCGGCGGTGATCGCTGCCGTCAGGGCGCTCGACGGCGAGACGCTGTCGGCAAGGGAGAGCGACCAGCTGGCTGCCGTGGTGGCCGGCCTCGACGACGCCACCCTCGACGAGGTGTGGCTGGGTGCCCTCGGAGAGGGGACCGGTCTGTGGGGCAGCGGCGTGCACGTCGAGCTCGAGCGGGCTCGGGTGTGGGCCCGCAGGGGGAGGTCGCCGGAGGCGGCGGCGGTCCTCCAGGCGCTGGGGGCCAGGGTGCGCGCCGCTGGCGGACGCCTGTCCGGCGTTCGCCTCGAGGACCTCGCGCCCCTCGCTGCCGCTGTCGGGGCCAGCCTGCCTCCCCCGCCGCCTGGCGGCCCGGCCGGCGATCCCGCCGGCGAGGTCGCCGGCGGGGGGCGGCCGGTGCACGTGGTGTTCGTGGGAGGCAACGAGACCCAGGCCCGCTACGCCGACCCCATTGACGCCGAGCTGGAGGAGCGCCACGGCGGCCGGGTGCGGGTCACGTGGGTGCACCCGGGATGGGCCACCAACTGGAGCGCCACGGCCCACCAGGTGGAGGCGCTGCTCGACGAGGCCGACGCCCTGGTACTGATGCGGTTCGTGCGCACGAACCTGGGCCGGCACCTGCGTCGGATCTCCTCGTCGGCCGGGATCCCGTGGGTGGCGTGCACCGGGCACGGCAAAGCCAGCCTCATGGCGTCGATCGAGGAGGCGGTGGGGGTGATCGACGCCCGGTAGCGGCGCAGCCGTGGCGGCGCCCCGGATGAGTGCCCGGGCGCCGGTCGCTCTCACGGTGGGGGAGGTGAGCACCCTGCTGCTGTTCGAGCCGACCGCCCCCCGAGCCCGACCCGGTCATCGCCGCCTGCCCGGTGGGAACCACGATCGACACCGAGCAGGGCCCGTGGGGGCTCGCCACCACCTTCGGCGCCACCCGCCGCTACCGGTTCCGGCTGTCGCGGGTCCGGGACCCGGCGCCAGCCGCCGATGAGCAAGCGTCCACCGGCCCTGCTCCTTCGGTCTCGACTCGCCTTGCACGTGCCCCGGCCCGGGTCGACGACCTCGTCGAGGCGGAGCGACTGATCCTGTTGGGCGCGGCCCGCCGTGGCCGCGGGCGAGTGACCGGATGCCACCCGAGACCCCACTTTCCCAGGAAGCGTCCAAGTGGCAGGTTCATCAGCTCGTTCGTACTTCGCGCTGCCGCTCTGCGGTCGTCGATCGCAGCGCTCAGCACGGTCAGCACCTCTCGGATCACCCCCCGGGCGATCCGGCTGGTGGCGGCGAGGAGCGCCGCCTCCTCCGAGGCGGCCCCGGAGCTGCTCGAGCACCATCCGCACGGCGCGTTCGCGCAGCTCCTCGGGGTACTTCTGCGGCGGCCTACGCCGCCCACTGGTGTCTGCCATGCTCCATCCTCACTTCCAAGGGACGGAGCCTCCAACAAACCCAGGCCGGTTCAACCTGGACCGGCGGGATGCGCTTGTTTTGGGACTAGTACGGCACCGGTGAAGGCGTCGGCGTAGGAGCGGGCGGCTTGTTCCACGGTTGCCGTGCTAAAGCTCCGCCAGTACAGGGCCATTGTTGCCGCAGAGCACTCGACCCGGGCCGTACCCGTGCGCCGGCGAGCCCGAGTGCGCCGTCCGACGCGGGCCGGCACCTACCATGGAGGGGTGGCCGAGGCCGTGTCGACCATCAGCTTCGAGGCGTTCCTGGCCGGCCAGCGCGAGGGCGGGGTCCGCCACGAGTGGGTCAGCGGCTTCGCCTACGCCATGGCGGGCGGCACCGAGCGCCACGACACCATGGTCGAGGCCCTGCGCGACGTCCTCGGCCCCGGCGCCCGGGCCGCCGGCTGCCGGCGCTTCACCGGCAACCGCCTGGTCCGCACGTCGTCCGCGGCCTACTACCCCGACCTAGTCGTCGTGTGCGGCAAGGCGGCCGACACGTACTACGAGACCGACGCCTCGCTGATCGTGGAGGTCCGCTCTCCGTCCACCGGCGATGTCGACCGGCGCGAGAAGGCGGTGGCCTACGCCACGTTGCCGAGCCTGGGTCACTACCTGCTGGTCGACCCCTACTACCGGCGCATCGACGTGGGCGTGCGCGGGCGGGATGGGTGGCTCTGGGAGACCGTCGGCCCCGGGGGCGTGGTGCTCACCCCCTACGGCGACATCCACCTCGACGCCCTCTACGACGAGGTCGAGGCGACCGCCAGCACTGCCTGACCCGGCCGGTCGCCCGGGGAACCGGTGCGATCCCGTCGGCACGCTCGCCGGACGCGGCGCCAATCGCCGGCCGGGGCGATGGGTGTGGAGACGGTTCGCGACCCACACCCCGGCTGCCGGGCGTCGCACGGCACGGCTAGCGCGGGCGGCGGGCCTGGTCTTCGCCGGTGCCGGGGCGGCGCCAGGGAGTCCGAGCCTCGCCCAGGAGGCGGCGGCGTCTGCGGCCACGGCGTCGGGCTCGGCCACGCCAGCGGCGCGCGGGTGTGCCACCCGAGCTTCGCCAGCACTGCGTCCCGGGCGAGGTCCTGGCGACGCTGGCGGCCCCGGGCGTCGACGTGCTGCGAGCCGTTCGCACCCGACGGCCAGGCGCCGCGAACCTTCCACGATGGCGAAGTCCACTTCGTAGGCCTCGACGACGGGCTTGGCGACCACAGGCAGGCCCAGGGCCGGCAGGGCGCGGTGGAGGCGTCGCTCGGCCTCGGAAACGTGGTGGGCGCACCCGTCATCGCCCAGGTGGAGTGGATGCCACCGGCGTCCTCGGCGACCGAGGAGCCGTCCCGGCGGGCCGGCTGACGGCGACGTTGATCAGGTTGCGGTTCCTCTCATCCAGCGGGCCGTGGCAGGGCTCCCGCCGTCCAGGCCCAGCACCGGAGAGGACACGACTCAAGGGTGGTCCGCCTCACCGGCACACCCCCGCCGTACCATCTCCCGCGTGGCAGACGAGCCAGCTCCAAAGCGTCGTCGTAGCGGCGCGACGGCAACCTCCTCGTTCGGCGTGGGCCGGCGGGAGAACCACGACTCGAGTGACTTCTACGCGCGTGGCCTGATGGCGGTGGACGAGACCAGGGACCGCACGGTCGTCGATGCGCCCCTCGTGAACGAGGTCTTCGTCCACTCGGCCGAACAGATGGTCGAGCTGCCGGACAACAGCGTCGCCCTCATGGTGACCTCGCCGCCCTACCACGTCGGGAAGGACTACGACGCCGAGACGTCGTTCGAGGAGTACCTCGACCTGATGGAGGGCGTCTTCGCCGAGACGTACCGCGTGCTTCAGCCCGGTGGTCGTGCCGTGGTCAACGTCGCGAACCTCGGGCGACGACCGTACGTGCCCCTGTCGCACCTCGTCACGGCCCGGATGCTCAAGGTCGGTTTCTTCATGCGCGCGGAGATCATCTGGCGGAAGGCGAAGGGGGCGGGAGGGAACACCGCGTGGGGGAGCTGGCAGTCCCCGGCGAATCCGGTGATCCGAGATGTGCACGAGTACGCCCTGTGCTTCTCGAAGGGCAGGTTCGACCGGGCCGTGAGGGGACGTTCGACGATCACGAGGGATGAGTTCCTCGAGGGCACGATCTCGGTGTGGGAGATCGCCCCCGAGCGCGCGAAGCGAGTGGGACACCCGGCGCCCTTCCCGGTGGAGCTCCCCCTTCGCTTCATCGAGCTGTACACGTACGAAGGCGAACTGGTCCTGGACCCCTTCATGGGATCGGGCTCCACCGCGGTGGCAGCCACACATGCGCGGCGACGATGGGTCGGCTACGACATCAGCGAGGAGTACGCCGAGATCACGCGGAAGCGTGTCGCCGAGGCCGAGAACGACAAGCTGTTCGACGACGTCGGTGACGCTGAGCGATGACCTCCATGCTCGGGCCGGCCCGGGCGCCTCAGGTGCGGCCGACGAGGGGGACGAGGACCTCCTCGCCCGTCTCCTCGTCGGTGGCGATGCCGTAGCCGCACAGCTCGGCCAGCAGCGGGCGGCCCTCGTCGGGGCCGGTGGCGATGAGCTGGTCCTCGTCGCGGAGCACCACGTCCTTGCGGGGCCGGTACAGGTAGCGCCCGCCGCGGCGGATGGCCAGCAGGTAGAAGCCGGTCTCGGTCTCGAGTCGCAACGCCGCCAGCGATGTGCCCGACGCCCGGGAGCCGGGCGCCACCGGGACGCGGGCGACGACCTCCTCCGCCTCGCCGAAGGCGAGGGCCAGGATGGGGTGCAGCTCCTCGCCCTGCTCCACCGGCCACACCATCTGCTGGGCGGCGTCGCCCAGCGACTCGGCCGCCGCCGACAGGTGGAGCAGGCCCCGCAGCGGCGACGGGTCGGGTGACGTCGACGCCGAGCGCAGCACCCAGGTCTCCAGCCGCTCCTGCATCTCGTCGAGCCGGTCCTCCAGGTGCGACACCTCGGCGGCCAGGCCCGGGTCACGGAGCACGACCGCCGAGTAGGCCAGCCCCACCGCCACCTCGGAGACGTTCTTCATCTCGACGACGGCGTCGATGGCCCGGTCGAGGTGCGTCTCGGCGTCGGGGGCGGTGGGTGGGACCCAGGGCGCCTCGCCCGCCAGCCGGCGCAGCGCGGCCACGCTCCCGCCCGGGCCCCGGGCCAGCACCATGTCGTCGGGGACGAGCACCACGTCGTCGGCCACGTCGGTGTTCCACTCGCCGCTGCGGCGCAGGGCCACGATCCCCATGCCCAGCTCGGTGGGCAGCTCCAGGTCGCCCACGCAGCGGTGCGCCATCTCCGAGCCCTCGCGGACCCGCACCTGGTGGCTGACCTCCTCGGCCCCCGACAGGTCGGCGACGAGGGCGGCGGGGATGCCGAGGCGGTGGCTCACGATCCGGCCGATGTCGACGGCGGCCAGGCCGATGCGCTCGATGGCGCTCACCACGTCGAGGACCGACGCCATGGCGTCGGCGTCGCGGGGGGAGCGGGCGGCCACCACGCACATGGTCCGCATGTCGTGGGCCAGGTCGGTCAGCTCGTCGCCGAGCTCGTCGATCTCGGCGACCATGTCGACTTCGCCGTAGTAGAGGGCGGCATAGGCGATGTCGACCATGAGCTCGGAGATGTCCTTGGCCTCCGAGAGCAGGCTCCTCAGGTTGCGGGGTCGTTCGTCCATCGCTCCGTCGGCTCGGTCGTCACCACGTTAAACCCCCCTACGAGAGCCCGAGGAGCGCGATGGCGATCACCAGCGAGAAGGCGCCCACGAAGTCGACTGACGAGCTGACCACCGGGATCCCGTAGGTGTCGGGGTCGACGCCGGTCCGCACCGCGGCCAGCGTCCCGTAGTAGGCGACCACCACCACGAAGCTGACCGCCACCGCCCCGGCCAGCAGGGACGCCACGGCCATGGCCACGATGCCCGGGCTCTCGTGGAGGAGCAGCCGCCCGACCAGGTGGGCGCCCACGCCGTTGAACAGGTACACGGGGGCGGCGAGGACGTAGACGAGGGCGATGTCGCCCCGGGCCTCCCGCCCGGGCACCGCCTTGGGGGGCACGACGCCGAGGACGAGCTTGGTGGTGAGCCGGCCGGAGAGGATCCCGCCCAGGGCGCCGGCGCTGCTGAGGTGGGCGGGCACCAGCACCAGCAGGGCGGGCAGCGTCACGAAAGCCTCGAAGCGCCGTTCGAGGACGATGCCGGCCATGGCGCTGACCGCCCCGGCCACGGCGAGGATGGGCAGCGACTCGCGCACGATTCGCCGGAGCAGGGCCAGCTTGGACATCACGCCGACGTAGAGGGCGGCCGCCGCCGCCACCAGGGCGAACAGGCCGAGCAGGGGCGTGACGACGTCGATGCCGACCAGGTAGGTCGCCACGAACAGCGCCGGCAGGGTGAACACGTCGCCCATGGTCGACACCAGGGGGGCGGTCACGTTGTCGAGGTCCCAGTCGTGGCGCACGGCGCCGGCGGTCAGCGACAGGGCGCCGACCAGGACCAGCGCCGACGCCAGGAGGCCGCCCAGCACAGAGATGAGCGCCAGGTCGAGCACCGAGATCGTGTTCTCGATGCCGAGGGCCACGCTCACCGCCTTGGCGATGAAGGCCAGCAGGCCGGACATGGTCAGCGTCAGCACCATGACGGCCGCCACGTTCTGCCCGAGCACGTTGGTGCGCCGAGACCTCAGCTCGAAGATGCCGGCGTGGATCGACGTGCTGATGCGGTTGCCGAAGGCGCCGAAGATGTTGCCCCGCAGCCCGATGGCCGCCGGCACGAGCACCAGCAGGCCGGGCAGCTCCTCGAAGGTGCCGGTGATCGACCCCAGGAAGGCGCCCGCCACCAGGCTGGTCGTGCTGTTGAGGCCCAGGGCGACGAGGCTCTGGCGGACGGCCTCCGCCCCCGGCCCGAGGAGGCCGACGAGGCGTCGGGCCAGCCAGCGCACCGGGCGGGGCCGGCGCGCCGCCAGGGCGGCGACCTGATGGGCGCTGGCCCGAGCGCTAGCCCTGGCGCGGGCGGGGACCTGGCGGGCCCGGCGGGACCGGCGGCGGGGCGACGAGGTACGCGCCACGACTGGGAGGCTCCCTCGGCACCATGCAGGGATCATACGGGCCTCGCGCCGCCAGGGAGGCGATCCGCCCCGGCTTGTCGTGGCGCCGGCCCCGTCGACCAGGCCGCCCCGCGCGACGGTCGGTGGCCGGGGCGGTTGGCCTAGCGTGCCCGGAGATGGCCCTCGCCCCCCGTCGCCGCGGTCGGCGCCGGCCGCGCTGGCTCCTCGTCGGCCTCCTCGCCACGGCCCTGGTGCTCGTCGTGAACGCCGGCTTCTCCGGCCCGGAGAGCCCGTCGCGCCGGCTGGCGCAGCTGGCCTACCTCGACGAGGTCCGCCCCCAGGTCGACCGGTCCACGGCCCAGGGCGCGGCGATCGGAGAGGTCCGGGCCGACGCCATCGCGCTCGGGAGCCGGGGGGTCGGCCGGCGCATGGCGCGGGTGGTGCGGGAGGCGAACGACGTCCTGGCCGCCGTGCGGGCGGCCGACCCCCCGGAGGCACTGGAGACGGCCCACAGCATGCTGCTGGCCACCGTGGCCATCCGGGCCCGGGTGGCGACGGCGGTGGAGGACGGCATGCGCCGCGCCTTCGCCGAGGGGCCGGTGGAGCCCGCCGTCGACGCCCTGGTGCGAGCCGGCGAGGAGATGACCGCCGCCGACCGCACCTACGCGGTGTTCGTCGACGCCCTTCCCCGCCCGAGCGGCGTTACCGCGCCCCTGCTCCCGACGTCGGCGTGGACGTCGGACCCCCACCTCTGGGCCCCGCCCGAGGTCGGCGCCTTCGTGGCGTCCATCCGGGCCAGCGGCACCACGACCCCCGTGCACGACGTGGGCGTGCTCACGGTGACGACCGACCCGGTGGCGGTGGCCACCGAGGGCAACGCCTCGGTGCTGCCCCTGGTGCGCACCCTGCGGCTCGACATCGTGGTGGCGAACACCGGCAACACGGCCGTGGAGGGGGTGCCGGTCGTGGCCACGCTCATCGGCCCCGCCGGGGAGGTGGACACGGCCCGGGACTTCGTCGACCTCGAGCCCGGCCAGCGCCGATCGGTGCCCCTCGGCGGCCTGCGCCCCGTCCCCGGCGGCCCGTCCACGCTCACGGTGATGATCGGGCCGGTCGAGGGCGAGGCGTCCATTCCCGACAACGAGCGGTCGGTTGCCCTGGTGATGCGGGGCTAGCTCAACCCCCCGGTCGCCCAGTCGGGGTTAAGGCGCCCGCCGACGCGCCCGATACCTGACCGACAAGCGCCCTACGGGGAGCCGGTCGCTCATCGGGACCTGGTGCCGCCATGCAGGCGACGCCATGGGGCCCGGTACGACCGTCGCCCGGCGCAGGGAGGGGCAGGTGGCTCGTACCGAGGTTCGGATGCCAAAGGCGGCGAGGCGGTGGGCGGTGCTGGCGGTCGCCGCCACGATGGTCGTTCCCGCCGTCGCCGACGCCGCGCCCAAGAACGGGGGCGGCGGGAGCTGCAACGGCCGCAAGAGCACCTGCCCGGCGGCCGACACGGCGCCGCCCGGGGTCGGGTGGACGGCGCCGGCCGACGGCGCGTCCGTGCCCGGGTCGTTCACCGCCTCGGGGACGGCCTCCGATGCCGGGGGGATCGCCCGCGTCGAGGTGAGCGTCGACGGCGGTGCCTTCGCCCTGGCCGCCGGGACCACTTCGTGGTCGGCGTCGGTCGGCGGCCTGCAGCCGGGCGCCCACACCCTGGTCGCCCGGGCGACCGACTCGGCCGGCAACGCGGCCTCGGCGACCGTGGACGTCACGGTGCCCGTTCCCGACGAGGCGCCCACCGTGGCGATCACCTCTCCGGCCGACTCCTCGACCGTCTCCGGCCTGGTCGACCTGGCCGGCTCGGCGGCGGACGACGTGGGCCTGGTGGCCGTGGAGGTCCAGGTCGACGGCGGCGCCTTCACGACCGCCTCCGGCACTACGGCGTGGTCGCATCGCTGGGACAGCGCCGGCTACGCCGCCGGGGACCACACCATCACGGCGCGGGCCACGGACTCCGCCGGCAACGTGTCGACGTCGTCGATCGCCGTCTCGGTGGCCGCCGACGGCGCCGGCACGGCCATCCAGGACCCGAAGGCCGGCTACGTCCTCTACCCCCTGGGCCGCACCCGGCTGCCGACGTGGGGTTCGTTGACGGGCGTGCTCTACACCGAGGTGGTGACCAACCGTCGCGCCGTGTGGTTCCGAGACGCCGCCACCGGCGCGTCCAGCTACGTCGACCTGCCGTCGGACGCCCTGACGGGGTGGAGCGGGGCGGCCGCGCAGATGGCCTCGGCCACCGAGCTGTGGGTCTTCGGCGGCCAGGGCCCGATGACCCTGCGGCGCTACCAGCTCTCCGGCTCGCCGGCGCCGACGTCGGCGACCCTCGTGGAGAGCCGCTCCTTCGGCGACACCGACAGCCGGCCCGGCGACCTCGTCGTGCTGGCCGGCGGCGGCATCGTGGCCGCCTGGCACCAGCAGGGCGCCACCGGGCCCGAGGGCCAGCACGTCGCGTACCGCAGCCCGGCCGGCGGGTGGAGCGCCCCGCCACCGCTGACGTTCATGCCCACCCGCTCGAGCGACCAGGTCCTGGCTCAGCATCCGGCCGACGGCAGCGTGTGGTTGTTCTCCAACCCCGACGCCTGGGGCGGCGTCGGCGCGGCGCGGCTGGTCGAGGCCGACGGGACGCTGGCCCTCGACTGGACCGACGGGCTGTTCATCTACTCGAGCCGCGTCGGCCCCTACGGCTCGGACCCGGAGAACCCCGACCTGGCGGCGGCCGCCGACCCCGGCACGGGCACCATCGCCCTCGCCTACCAGAGCGCCGACCGCAAGTCGTTCTCCGACGGCAGCCGCACCGTGGTGGGCAGCCGGATCGCCTTGGCCCGGGTCCGGGCCGACCGCAGCCTGACGTTCGTGCTCGGCGACGAGTACGCCGAGCGGGTGTCCGACGTCGGGCTGGTCGTCGCCGGTGGCGACACGTGGGTCACCTACCGCCCGGTGGACGAGGCGACCCTGACATGGGACGGCGTCCACGCCGCCCGTGAGCGGGGCGGGGCGTGGGATGTCCCGCTCGACCTCGGCGCCGGCACGGGTGATCCGGTGGCGTACGGGACAGGCCGCGCCGAGGCCTCCACCCGCATGGCCGACGGGCGGGTCCACCTGTACTCGCTCTAGGCCGGAACGCGCCGCGGGGGCCGGCTGGTGGCCGGCCCCCGCGGGGTGATGCCCGAGCCCGCTCGCTAGGCGTCCGGCCCTCGGGCGAAGTACTCGATGCTCACCTTCACCCGGTCACGCTCGTCGCTGTCGAGGAACCGGCTGCCGCTGCAGCTGGAGGTCGCGGCGGCGGTGACGTCCGAGCCGGTCGGGTCGCAGCCGTGGCCGACGGCGGCCAGCGTCGACGACGTCGAGGTGTTGCTGTTGTCGTCGGGGCTGGGGCCGGCGACGTTCCCCTTGCACTGGAACGTCCACGCCTCGAAGGGAGACAGGACCAGGTCGTTGCCGGCGTCGCCGCTCACGTAGGCCAGCGCCGTGTTGTCGCAGAGCTGGCCGGTCTCGAACGTGATGAGGCTCTCGCGGGCTCCGGGGGTGGGCGGGGTCAGCGCCGCATCACCGTCGTTGGTCTCCACGAAGGTGTAGGTCACGACCGCCGAGGCGGTCACGTCCAGCCTGGTCGACGGGGCGATCACCGTGACCGAGGCGCTCTTCTGCTCGTCGGCGTCGCAGTACAGCCCCGCCGTGCCCGGTGCGCCCGGGGTGTTGGTGCAAGGCGTCGACCAGGTGACGACCCGCGCCCGGCCGGTCCCCTTGAGCACCGTGCCGGTTCCGGTGAAGTCCAGCGTGAAGCTGGTCGCCGGGGCGTTCACCGTGCAGGTGTAGGTCCAGGTCTCCCCCTTCTCGAGCTGGGCGTCCTGGTCGCCGCCCGCCTTCGTCGGCGCCGCCGCCAGGCCGGTGTTGCAGTCGGTGACCTGGTCCACCGTCGCCCCCGCGCCGGCGGTGGCCGTGACGGCGACGTCGTCGAGGGCCAGCGAGGCGTCGAAGCCGGCCGGGGCGGTACCGTCGTTGGTCTCGGTGATGGTGTACGTCACCGCGTCGCCCTGCTTCACGACGGCCGGGCTCCGGCTGACCGTGAGGTTCGTCCCCGGGATGATCGTCACCGACCTGGCGCTGTCCTGCTCGTCGGGGTCGCAGACGGTGGTCGCCGGGTCGGGGTTGGGCGGCAGGCCGGCGGCGCCGCACACGGTCACGTCGCCGAAGGGCGAGGTGCCGTGGCCGACCGCCCTGATGGTGGTCGTCCCCGCCGTCGCCAGAGCACTTACCGTGCAGGTGAAGGTGGCGGTGGCGCCCTTGGCCAGCGTGGCCACCGACGCCGGCGAGAGCGTGGAGTTGCAGGTGGCGTTGTCGGTCACGACGAAGACGTTGGTGAGTTCGATGTTGCCGTCGTTCGTCTCCCGGAACGTGTAGGTGACGGTGTCGGGGTTCGACGCCCCGCCCACGACCATTTCGGGGCTGGTGAGCGTCGGCGTCGCCAGGCCCGTCATGGTGGTGGAGGGCCGGCACGTCGGGAACGACCCGCGGGAGAAGTCGTGGATGGTCGACGTGGGGCTGGTGGAGCTGCGGGTGTTGGCCACGAAGGTGGCGAAGCAGCCGCTGATCTCGGCCACGGGCACCCGCACGAAGCCCTCGTAGAACGCGTTCACGTCGAGCGCCCCGCCGTTCTTGTCCGGCGAGGCCCAGGGCTTGTCGGCGCCGGTGGCGATCTCGGCGGTGTTCACGATGCCGCACGCGTTGTGCGAGCCGGACGGGGCGCACAACGCCCCCGACACCAGCGGGTTGTCGACGTCGAGGAAGCCGTCGGAGCCGCCCTTCCACTCGTACGCGGTGACCGACGCCTCCGTGCCGCCGTTGCTGAAGCCGGCGGCGACGAAGATGTCACCGTCCACGTGGTTGCCGGTGAAGGCCGGCGCCTTGCCGCCGCTGGTCTTCTCGCAGTCGACGGAGCCGTCCTTCAGGAACCAGAAGCCCATAGCCCCGTCTCCCTCGGTGGCCGCCCGCTCGATGCCGAAGAAGAGCAGCTGGTCGCCGGCCGAGAAGGTGCCGGTGTTCGCCGGCACCTCGTAGATCGTGCTGTAGGCGTTGACGATGTCGAACTTTCCGCCCAGGTTGTTGGAGCCGGTGCAGGACCACCCCGACACGTCGAGGGTGTCCTTGCTCCCCCCGGTGAAGGTGCTGGTGTCCGGGAAGGCGTGGTCGGCGTCGAACCCGGAGTCGACGAAGCTGGCCGGCAGGGGCGTGATGCGTGTTCCCGCCGCGTCGAAGAACGTCGTCCAGTCGAACGGGGAGCCGGCGGGGTTGTCGACCATGTTCCCGTCGAGCTCGAAGACGTCGGCGTGGCTGGCTCCTGCCAGGTTGGGCACGAAGGTGGCGCCGAGGACCAACGCCGCCGACGCCGCCACCCACCGCCCGACCGTCCCCAGCCGCCTCGACCCCTCCCGACCTGATCTCGCCATGTCCACCCTCCCGCAGTTCGTCGGGGACCGGCGACACAGGCCTGGCTGGCCGAAGGCGGCGCGCGCGCAACAGCGCCGCCGCCAGCCGTGCCTCGATCCCCATGGATTCCCGTAGGTCAAATGACCTGGGTGCGCCTACTTTGCGACAGAGGTCCATGAGGGGTAGATGCGCTGCTGGTCGAGTTGGATGTGGTGGTTCCAGTAGTCGTCGAGGTCGTCGGAGAGGTAGACGGCTCGTAGTTTGAGGAGCGCC
>JBOGHR010000380.1:0-11324 GCA_050744905.1 Acidimicrobiales bacterium | reverse complement strand
GGCCTGGCGGGCGCTGAGGTGGCCGGCCGTGCCCTCCCGGTCGGCCAGGTAGGTGGCCTCGCTCAGGGCCAGGTGGGCGCCCGGGCCGAGTGCGGCCATGGACCATCCGGGGCCGGTGTCGGCCGTGTAGACCAGCGACCGCCCCCCGCCGTCGACCCGCACGGCCAGCGTCTCGACCGGGTGGTCGGTGGCGGAGAAGCGCAGCGACAGGCCGCCCACCTCGATCCGGTCGCCGTCGCCCACGGTGCGCCAGTCGAGCGCCGGGGCGGGGTCGCCCGAGAGGCGGCCGAGGACCCCGGCGGGGGCGTACACGGGGACGCCGCTGCGCTCCACCACGTAGGCGCACGCCACCCGGTAGCCCTCGATGTCGCTCATGTGGTCGGGATGCTGGTGGGTGAGGACCACGGCGTCGACCCGGTCGAGGCCGACGTGGCGCTGGAGGTTGGCGAGCGTCCCCGACCCGGCGTCGAGCCACACCGTGGCGCCGCCGCCCCGGACCAGGTACCCGCTGGCCGCCCCGGCCGGCCCCGGGTAGCTGCCCGAGCAACCGAGGACGGTGACGCTCAGGGCCACGCCCACGCCTCCGCCTCCGCCAGCTCGGGGCCGAGCAGGCGCGACCCGAGGCGCTTGAACTCCCCCACGTCGCCCGACGACACGAACCGGTGCGATCCCTTGCCCCCGCTGCGGCGCACCAGCCCGGTGTCGTCGAGGATGGCCCGCACCTCGAACGCCGTCTCCTCGGCCGACGACACCAGCACCACCTCGCGGCCCATCACGTCGCCGATGGTGCGGGCCAGGAATGGGTAGTGCGTGCAGCCGAGCAGCACGGTGTCCACGCCCGCCTCCCGCAGGGGCGCCAGCAGGCGCTCGGCCAGCACGTGGACCTGCTCGCTGTCGGTCTCCCCCCGCTCGACGAACTCCACGAAGCCGGGGCAGGCGCAGCAGTGCAGCTCCACGCCGGTGCGCTGCGCCAGGTTCGCCCGCTGGTAGGCGCCGGAGCCGACGGTGCCCACGGTGCCGATGACGCCCACCCGGCGGTTGCGGGTCACCGCCACCGCCGCCCGCAGGCCGGGGTCGATGACGCCCACGACCGGCACGTCGTGCTCGAAGCGGAGCAGGTCGAGGGCGGCGGCCGCCGCGGTGTTGCAGGCGGCGACGACCATCTTCACGTCGTGGCGCTCCACCAGCATGGCGGCCACCTGGCGGGCGTGCTCACGCACCTCGTCGAGGGGCTTGGGCCCGTACGGGTAGCGGCCGGTGTCGCCGAAGTAGACGACGTCCTCCTCGGGCAGCAGGTCCATCAGGGCGCGGGCGACGGTGAGCCCCCCGAAGCCGCTGTCGAAGATGCCGATCGGCCGGTCGTCCACCGGCCCCACTCTGCCCCAGCACCGCTCCGGTAGCGGAAAGGGACCCTCCAGGGCCCCATCCCGCCACCAGGGCGGCTCAGAAGTAGACGATGCGCCGGGCCCGCTCGGTGACCACGTCGAGGTCGTCGGTCCACGCCCCGGTGGAGAGGTACTTCCAGCCGCCGTCGGGGACGATGGCCACGATCACGGCGTCGTCCGCCCCGGCCGAGCACCGGGCCGCGCCGGCCAGCACGGCGCCCGACGAGATCCCCGCGAACACCCCCACGTCGATCAGCCGTCGCACCCACTCCAACGACTCGCGGGGCCGCACGATCATCTTGCGGTCGAGCAGGGCGGCGCCGCCGTTGGTCTCGAAGATGGGGGGGACGAAGCCCTCGTCGAAGTTCTTGAGCCCGTCGACCATCTCGCCCGCCGGCGGCTCCACCGCCCACACCTGCACGGCCGGGTTGCGCTCCTTGAGGAACCGCCCGACGCCCACCAGCGTGCCGCTGGTGCCGAGGCCGGCGACCAGGTGGGTGACCTCGGGGCAGTCCCGCCAGATCTCGGGGCCGGTGCCCTCGTAGTGGGCGCGGGGGTTGGCCTCGTTGCCGTACTGGAACGGGAACCACCACTCGTCGTGCTCGGCGGCCAGCTCCTGGGCCCGGCGCATGGCGCCGTTGGAGCCCTCGGAGCCGGGCGAGGAGATGATCTCCGCGCCCCAGATCTCCAGGAGCGCCTTGCGCTCCTCGGACACGTTCTCGGGGAGGACGACCTTGAGGTGGTAGCCCTTCACCTTGGCCACGAGGGCCAGGCCGATGCCGGTGTTCCCCGACGACGACTCGATGATGGTCTGGCCCGGCGTGAGCAGGCCCTCCTTCTCGGCCTGCTCGACCATGAACAGCGCCACCCGGTCCTTGACTGAGCCGCCCGGGTTCTGGCCCTCCAGCTTCACCAGGATCCGCGAGCGCGGGTTGGCGCTGAGCTGCGACACCTCGACCAGCGGCGTGTCGCCGATCAGGTCGAGGACGCTGGCGTAGGCGGCCACCGGCTACCGGCCCGCCCCCCCGGCCACGGCGGGCAGGATCGAGATCACGTCGTCGCCGGACACCTTGGTGTCGAGCTTCTCCAGGTACCGCACGTCGTCGTCGTTGCGGTACACGTTGACGAACTTGTGCAGCGTCCCGTCGTCGGTCACCACCTGGCCGGCCAGGCCGGGGAACTGGCGGACCAGGTCGTCGAACACCTCGCCCAGGGTGGACCCGTTGGCCTGCACCGAGGCCAGGCCGCCGGCGTGCTGGCGCAGGATGGTGGGCAGGCGCACTTCGACGGGCACGGGGCCTCCTGGGGCGGAACGTCGACCGGGACGGTCGGGATTCTACCGGCGGACCGGGGCCTTCACGTGAGCTCGATCCGCTCCTCCTCGACGGCGCCGTCGTGGATCCGGAAGGAGCGGACGACCGGCTCGGCGTACCTCAGCGAGACCACCACGTAGTGCCAGGCGGGGTCGGGCGCCTGGGCGACGTCGGTCGGCGACGGGTAGGCCTCGGTGTGGGTGTGCGAGTGGAACACGCCGATGAGTTGCAGCCCCCGGGCCTCGGCGTCCCGGTCGGCCTTGAGGTGCTGGAGGGGGTCGACGGTGTAGAGCCGGGCCGACGCCTCGACGTTGCGGGTCGGGTAGCACACGGTGGCCCGGGCCGGGTCGGGGCTTCCGCCCAGGAGGCCGCAGCCCTCCTCGGGGAGGGCGGCGAGGCAGTGCTCGACCATCTGGCGGCGGACGTCGGGGGCGAAGCGGAGCATCGAAGGCGGCGCACGCTACTGCCCAGGCCACGAACATCCGCCGCGTTCGCAGCGGCAAGGCCCGTGGCCGCGCTCGCCGCCGCAGGCGGCCCCTGCGGCTCCGGACACCGAGAAGGGACAGGGCGGAGGCGGCGCCGAGCTGCGCTCGCCCGCCGGAGCACGATCCAACCCGACCGAATGGAGTGAGCGAAGCGAACGAACGAGGTCGAAGCACCACCCGGTAGCCTCGTGCGGCCATGGCCCCCAAGCAGTCGAAGCCCAAGGGCCCGCGCCCGGTGGCCCAGAACCGCAAGGCCCGCCACGACTACGACGTGCTGGAGACCTTCGAGTGCGGCATCGCCCTCGAGGGCAGCGAGGTCAAGTCCATCCGGGAGGGCAAGGTCCAGCTGCGGGAGGCCTACGCCCGGGTCGACGGCGGCGAGGTGTGGCTCCACGGAGCGCACGTGTCGCCCTACGCCATGGCCACCGGCTTCGGCGGCCACGACCCCGAGCGGGCCCGCAAGTTGCTCCTCCACCGGCGGGAGATCGACGAGCTGGGGGCCCGGACCCAGCAGGAGTCGCTCACCCTCGTCCCCCTGTCGATCTACTTCAGGGACGGCCGGGCCAAGGTGGAGCTGGCCCTGGCCCGGGGCCGCAAGACCTACGACAAGCGCCATGCCATCGCCGCCCGCGACGCCGCCCGGGAGGCCGACCGGGCCGTGGCCCGCGGCCGGCGGGGGGACTAGATCTTCGACCTCGTTCGTTCGCTTCGCTCACTCCATTCGGTCGAGTCGCTGCGAACGTGGCGAACGTTCGTGGCCAGGGGACTAGACGGGGTCCGGCCGGCGTTACACTGCTGGCAGGACCACACAAGGGGGTGACTGGCTTCGACTTCGGTCGTCGAGGCAGGAGAAGCGAGCCGTGGTCTCCGGATCCACGTAAAAGAGCCGGAAACAACAACAAATGCCGAAGCTAAGAACTTCGCACTCGCTGCCTAAACCACAGCGACGCCGGCCCGGTCCCAGCCCTGCGGAACGGATGCCGGCGCCATCCAGCGGGGCTCACCCGGCAGCTTCGTCAGCGGGCCGCCGGGGACACCAAAGCTGACTGGGGCCCCTCGCCGAGTGCCGGTGACGACGGGGGGCCCGAGATCCTCCACCGGCTGCGCTCGGAGAAGTCCTGTTGAGAAGCCGAAGGACGCGGGTTCGATTCCCGCCACCTCCACCACGACCACGTCATGGCTACAAGAGCCCAGGTCACAGGCTTGTGCCAGTGGGTTGGGACACCGCCAGGACACGAAAGAGACGCAAGAATCTGAGCCGGTCCGTGCGGAGACGTCGGCCGGCGGGCAGGTGCGGCGACGGCCGTCCGGGCGTTGCTGCTGGGCGATCTGTCGCGGTTGCGATTCGAGGCTCTCGACGACTTCGGCACCCGAGGTGGCTGTAGCGTGAGCCGCAGTGGCGCCGACGACTACCGACCGGAACGCGGCGCGTGTGACGTCGTACTGCTACCGCCCCCTCCGGGGACCGGATCGAGGTCGAAATCGAGATGCGCAGCACCGGCGTGCAGGGCGCCCCGGCACGCAGCCGTGCCGTCGGCTCCCTCGGCTTGAACGTCGCCTCGTGCGTCCGGCGCGACGACGTCCCGCCGCAACCACGACCGCCGTCGTGGTGCCCCTTCCCCGCCGCCCTCACGCTGGCTGCTGGCGCAGGCGCCGGCGCCCTTCCCCGCGGCCGGCGGGGCCGCGTCGCCGCCGGTGCGCGAGAGCTCGGGCGACGCCTTGCTGCTCCGGCCGACGACCCTGAGCTCCGAGCCAATCCCTCTTCCCCGGCCAGCGAGGTCACGCTGGTGAGCACGGCGGGGAAGGGAGTCGGCCAAGCCGTTCCGGCGCCGGTCCGGCGAGTTCGGCATCGTGTGCCTGTGCTCCACCGTGCCGAACGAGGTCGACCGGACGGGACGGGAGCTGTCCGGCCTCTACCCCCCTTCTCCACCGAGCCCACCGAGGTCGAGGTCCACATCCCCGGCTTCCCGCCCATCACGGGGATTCCCGTCACCCGCCCGTGAGCGGCCGCTGCGCACGGCCTGCATCCCGGCGGGCGAGGGCCAGGCCGCCGGCGCCCAGGGCGAGGCACACCAACCCGAACGAGGCGATGACCGGGCGCGGGATGGGTCGCCGTTCCTCGCCGAGCAGGTAGAGGGGCTGGGCGGAGATGGCGGCCGGTCCCGAGCATGTCAGGAGCCATCCGCCGTCGAACTCGTCCACCGTGGCCAGCGCCTGGAGGGCGGTGCCATCGACGGTGCGATCCTCCGCCCCCAGCGCCGCGAGGGTGAAGACCTTCCTCCCCATGTCGTCACCCGACTGGTTGGTGACGTCGCACCCGAGTGCCTGGTCGCCGGGACGCTCGCCGCCGGCACGCCCGTAGAGGAGCAGGGTCGTGCCGAAGAGGCCGCCGGACGGAAGGGCCACCGCCGTGGCGGCCGGGACACGCAGCCGCACGTCCTTTCCGACCCGAAGCGGAGCCACGGCGAAGGCGAAGCTGGCCAGGCTGCCCAGCAGGAGCATGGCGCCGCCGAAGCGAGCGACCAACCGTGCGTTGGGAGACAGCCGACCGACGCTCAGGTGGTGGCCGCCTTGGTGGGTCGGAACGTGCGGAGGATCGCCGCCACCTCCGAGTCGTCGAAGGAGTCGGCCGGTGCCGTGGCGACGACGGCGAAGCGCAGGTCGGCGGCGACGTCGGTGCCCAGTTGCACGGTGCGCACGGCCTGCGTGCCCGATGACGGGGGCGCCGCCGCCTCCTGCACCGTCCACTCCACCAGCACGGCGTGCGTCGCCCCGGGCCAGGCCACGATGGTGCGCCGCACGCCCGTGGCCTCGTCGACCAGGCGCTTGGACGACTCCAGCGCGCGCGACTGCTCGAGCACCCCTGCGCCCGCCGCCACGTCGCGGGCCACGGCGACGGTCGTGGCCGGCCCACCGGCGGGCGGCTCCCCGCCTGCGGGCGCATCGGCGCTGAGCACCAGCATGGGCTCGCCGTTGCTGGACGTGCGTCGATCGGCGGTGAACCGCTCCGGCGCGAAAAGCGTGAATCCCTCGCCGGTCACCTTGGTGAAGCCGGGCGGGGGCTCCATGGGCCCGAGGCCGTCGGGCGCCTCCTCCACCGGCTCGGCGGCCGCCGGCTGACGGTCCGGGAGCGAGGACGACCCACTGCCCCCGGCGGGTGCAGCCGGCTCGTCGTCGCCGCCCGAGGAGCAGGCGACGAGCGTCGCCGCCATCACGAGCGCAGTCACCGCACGACGAGCGGCGCTCATGACGGGTTGCACTCCGTACGCGCCACCCAACGGATGCCGTCCCAGTACTCGGCGCCCGTGCTGGTGCGGCGGATCGTGTCCACGGAGATGTTGGCGCCCAATTCGATGCCGAGCTGACCCTCGGCGCTGACGGCAAACTCGGTGGTGTTGTCGTCGAAGGTCTGCCTCGTGGTGCAGCCCCGGTCGCCGGCGGCGCCGCGGAAGCGGCCCTGGACCTGCGATGCAAGGCGTGGCGGGCAGTGTGACCGCGGGTCCAGCCGGCCTGGATGGTGCTCTTGAAGTACACGGTGGTGTTCCCGGCGCGGGTGGTGCGGGTTCGGGTCTCCGTGGATCCGGAGATCGGTACGGTCGTGTTGTGTGGCCGAACGGCGCCGATCTGGCACCGGACACACTCCACGAACAGGCGGTCCGGGTCGGCTGACCCCACAGGACCGCGCCGCCGTTTGCGCGTACTGACGAGATGACTCGCTCAGCCAGCCCCAGGAACCCAGGTGGTCGGCTGCGTTCAGGCCAACTCGCTCACGACCGTGGGGCCCGGGACATCACCGAACACGGCGTCGTGCGCGACAAGCGGCACGCCGAGCCAACGCGCGGTCGCCGCCACCCATCGGTCGGCCTCGTGGATCTTCTGACCGAGGGGATGGCCCACGCCACGCAGGCATGCCGGAGCGCCACGTACTCGTCCACAAGGCCGCTCCCGGCCCACACGATCTCGGCCGCGCCGAGCCTGGCCTCAAGAGACCGGAGGCGGTGCTCACCCCAGCCCGCGAGCCGGGCCCCGAAACGAATCTCCGCCACCGTGACGAACGAGATGTACAGCGCACGTCCTTCGACGTGGCCTCGGTAGGCGCCGGCCAGGGCTGCTCCTCGTCGGGTCATCTCGGCGCCGAAGACATTGGTGTCAACGACAACCGCCGACCGGCCGAGGATCACGCCTCAGCTATGGCACGGAGGAAGGCCTCCTCCTCCTCGTCGGAGAGGCCCTCGATCCTGATCTCCTCGTAGGAAGGGAATGGCCTTCCGCGCGAGAGCAGCTCTTCGCGCGTGGGAAGACGGCGGCTTTCGTGGTCTTCTGACTGCGTCGACACCGTCACCCCTCCTACCAGGCTCTCACCATGGATGGCGTCCTGCGAGCCGTTCGACGATTGTACGCGGGCAGGCCGCACGCTCTGGGCCCATTCCCCTGTCGCCTCGCCGCCTCCGCTGGCTCAGCAGGTGGCGCACGCCGGCGGCGCCGGCGAGCGGCGGGCGACGGAGAGGGCGGCCCCTGCTCCACGCACCGCCCGGGCGAGGCGCTCCACCCTCGGGCCAGGGCCCGGCGACCGCCGGTGGACCGGAATACACACCACCGCGGCGGGCGCAGCGGCGCCGGCCAGCGCGTGGCGGCGCTGGCGGGCCAGCTCGGCGGTGAACGTCCACGGCATCATGCGCAGCACACCTCCCGGGTGGCGTCGCCCCCGGGGGCGGGCGACCCGCAGCCGCCGGGCCCGCAGGCCCCGGCCGACGCCGAGCGAGCACCCGGTGCGTCGGATTCGGCCAGCACGGCGTAGACCTCCCACGGGGCGCCGTCGGGGTCGTGGACCCAGGCCTTGTCCTGGACGGCGTAGCAACAGGTGACGCCCTCCTCGCCGGCGGGGGCGAGGCCGCCGGCGTCCAGGCGGGCGGACGCGGCGGCGACGTCGGCGCTCGACGCCACCTCGACGCCGAGGTGGTCGAGGGTGCCGGCGGCGGCCGGGTTCTCGATCAGCACCAGCTTGAGGGGGGGGTGGGCGACGGCGAAGTTGGCGTAGCCGGGCCGGCGCTTGGCCGGCTCGGTGCCGAACAGCGTGGAGTAGAAGGCGACGGCGGCGTCGAGGTCGGAGACGTTCAGGGCGAGCTGGACTCGGGACATGGGCGGGCCTCCGCTGGTCATCCATCGACGGTCGTCGATGCTTCCGGGGACAGGGTCGCGCATCGATCGACGGTTGTCAATGTGTATCCTGGGCCCGTGGAGCTGAAGGTCATCGAGGCGTGCTGCAGCCCCATCGACGACGCCGTGCTCGGCGGCGAGGAGGCGGAGGAGCTGGCCGCCGCCTTCAAGGTCCTGGCCGACCCCGTCCGCCTCCGCCTCCTGTCGATGATCGCCAACGCCGAGGAGGCGTGCGCCTGCGACCTCACCACGCCGCTGGGGCGGAGCCAGCCCACCATCAGCCACCACCTGGCCCTGCTCACCGAGGCCGGCCTGGTCACGCGGGAGAAGCGGGGGCGGTGGGCGTACTACCGGGCGGTGCCCGAGCGCCTGGCCGTGCTGCGCACCGCCCTGGGCGGTTCCTGATCGCCGGCTACGCCGGCTCCAGCCGCTCCAGCTCGCTGCGGCGGGCGAGCTCGTAGCGGCCGGCGGCGGCCGGGTCGCCCTCCACCGTGGTGGTGCGGTCGCTGCGGACCACGAGCATGTGCCGGGGCGAGAACCACGACCGGCCCCGGCTGGTGAAGGTGGTCGTGACGACGGCCTGGTCGGCCCGCCTGGTGGTCGTCACCGTGGTCACCGTGGTGTCGTGGAGCACGTACGCCCTGACCCGGCGGCCGGCCACCCCGACCGTGGTGGCCCGGACGACCTCGGTCGTCGACTCCACGTCGGTGACCCGGCGGAACCCCGCCGCGTCCGGGACGGTGGCGGTGCTGCGCGCCGTCCACGTTGCGCCCACCGCGAGGGGCGCGGCGACGGTGCGCAGCGGCGGCTCCCACCACCACGACACGCCGCCCGCCGACTCCCGCACCCGGTGGGCGCCGTCGGCCCGGAAGGCGGTCTCCCGCTCCCCCGCCCGCTCTCCCCCGCCGCCGAAGCGGGTGACCTGGTGCTTCACCCCGCCGGCCGTGAACCATGGCTCGACGGTGTACGCCTCCTCCGTCCCGGTGGCGCGACCGGTGCGGCTGTCCCGCTCGGTGCCGACCATGCGGTACTCCCCCGGCCGGGCCGGGCCCAGCGCCCGGAGGGGGTCGGGCAGGAGGGGGTCGCCGTCGCCCTCCCGGGCGGCGAGCACGGCCAGCACAGCCAGGGCGACCGCCACCCGGGCCGCCGTGCGCAGCCCGTACCGCCGCCCCCCGGCGGCGCCGTGTGCCAACGTGGTCGACATGTGCCGGAGCATCGTGACACTGCGCGGCGAGGACCGGGCCACCGAGGCCGAGGTGCACGCCGCCGCCCTTCAGTTCGTCCGCAAGGTGAGCGGGCACCGCACGCCGTCCCGAGCCAACCGGGCGGCGTACGACCGGGCCGTCGAGGAGATCGCGGCGGCGACCGGCCGCCTGCTGGACGGCTGGGTGTCACCGCCCGGTGCCCGGGCGCCGGCCATGGCCCGCAGCCGGGTCGTCGCCCGGGAGAAGGTGGCCCCGGCGCCGGGCCCGGTGGGCGCCGGCGACAGGCCCGGGCCCGGCTGAGGGGGGCCGTCGCTCTCGGCTCAGGCGCAGCAGGTGTCCTCGAGGGACTCCGCCCGCCAGGTGAGGACCGCCTCCCGGGCGGCGACCACGGCGATGGCGATGCCGGCCAGCGGGTCCGCCCACCACCAGCCGGCCAGCGCGTTGGCGCCCAGGCCGACGACGAGCACGCCCGACAGCAGGGCGCACAGGTTGGTCTGGGTGGCGTCGGCCTGCACCGCCCGGGAGCCGAGGGCGGGGGCCAGGCGCCGCTTGGCCCGGGCCAGCCACGGCATGACGAGGAGCGACAGGACCGCGATGACCAGGCCGGGCACGCTGGCGTCGGGGCGGCCGGCGGTGGCCAGGTCGCGCACCGACTCAAACGCCACGTAGGCGGCCAGCAGGGCGAAGCTGACGGCGATGGCCCGGGTGGCCCGGCGGTCGCTGTCCTGCATGCAGGCCCCGGCGCCCTCGCGCCGGAGGTGCAGGGCCAGGATGACGGCCGCCGACACCTCGATGGCCGAGTCGAGCCCGAAGCCGATGAGGCTCACCGACCCGGCCGCCACGCCGGCGATGACCGCCACCACCCCCTCGACGGCGTTCCACCCGATGGTGACGAGGTTCAGCTGCCGGGCCCGGCGGACGGCGGCGGCGCGGGCCCCGCTCCCTCCCCGAGCGTCCTCAACCGCGCTCGGGCGGGCGGGGCCGTGGCCGTGGCCGGCACGGTCCTCGCCACCCGAGGGCGGGGCGGCGGCCGGCCTCGTCTCCACGCGCGCAATCGTACCGGCGCCTCCCCCGCAACCCGCCCGGCCGGCCGTGCGGTGGAACCCCGCCGCGCCTGCAAGGATGGGGCCGTGGCGCTGAGCGTTTGGATCGACCAGGACCTGTGCACGGGCGACGGCCTGTGCGTCGACCACTGCCCCGAGGTGTTCCTGCTCCTGGAGGACGGCATCGCCTACGTCAAGGACGGCGCCCACGTCCACAACGACCCCGGGATGTCGGAGGGGATGGCCGTGGTGCCCGCCGGGCACGAGCGCGACGTGGTGCACGCCGCCGAGGACTGCCCCGGCGAGTGCATCTTCATCGAGAGCCCCTGAGCCGCCAGCTCCCGAGCCGGCAGCCGTGAGCCGAGCAGCGGCGAGACCGGACTAGGCTTCGCCTCTACCGCGAGCAGAGGAGGCGTCGTTGTTGCGCATGGACCGGCGGACGTTCCTTGTCGGCACGGCCGGGGCAGCGGGCGCGCTGCTGCTGGGGGCCTGCGGCGGGGACGACGACGACGCCACACCGGGGCCCCAGGGCGGGGCGGACGACCTGGCGCCGGCCGAGCGACCGACGCTGCGCCTCCCCGGCGGCGACCAGGGCTTCCCGTCGCCGTTCGCCTTCCAGCGCGGCCCCGGCTTCGTCAAGGCCAGCCTCATCTACGACACGCTGGTCTGGAAGGACTCCACCGGGGAGGTCCTCCCCTGGCTGGCGGCCCGCTGGGAGACCTCGGCCGACGCCCGG
>JBOGHR010000379.1:0-8339 GCA_050744905.1 Acidimicrobiales bacterium | reverse complement strand
GCACGGAGGGCGGCACCCCGGCCGCCCTCCACGCCGAGTAGGTGATGCCCCGCCGGGCGCCGTACGCCGGGGCCGCCGCCACGAAGGCGTCCTCGAGGGCGCCGAGGTCGACGCCGTCGCCGTCCATGGCGGCCAGCTCCCCGCGGAGGTCCATCCGCTCCTGCATCAGGTGCAGCCGGCCGAGCGGCTCGGCCTCGGCCAGGCGGCGCTCGACGTCGGCCAGGCGGCGCTCGACCGTCTCCCTCGTCCGCTTGCGCCCGCGCTTGGGGCGATTGTGCTCCAGCGCCTCGAGGTAGCGACGCACCGCTCGGCCCTGCTCACGCCCCTCGGCCAGGGCGGCCTTGTGCCGGTCGCTCATGCCCGTGCGTGCCGGTGCGGTGGCCTTCGCCGGTGTCGCCTTCTTCGCCATGTGGTGTCCTCGTCCTCGCTGGTGGTTGTCGGGCTGCGGCTACTCGTGGTGATCGCCGAGTAAACAGCGTCGGCGGGACAATACAACGGGGACCGGCGCGAAGGACGGATCGCAAACAGCCCGTCGCCCCCACGGGGCCATTGGACGCCATGGGCGGCCACGGCGTGCCCGCGGTGGCGCCCAGTCGGGCGGCGCCATTGCGTACGACCTGGCGGTGCGGGACCATGGAGACAGCTGCGGAGACAAGGAGGTCCACCCATGAAGGTGGAGCGCATCCTGGACGGCAAGGGCCGTGCCGTCGAGACGATCCGCCCCGACGCACCGCTCGACCTCGCCGTCCACCGCCTGACGGACAAGCGGATCGGCGCGCTGGTCGTCTCCGCCGACGGGCGGCGCCTGGACGGCGTTCTCGCCGAGCGAGACGTCGTGCGAGGTCTCGCCGCCCACGGCCCCCGGCTGCTCGAGATGCCCGTCGCCAAGGTCATGTCGGCGCCCGTCCCGGTGTGCTCGCGCCACACCACCATCGCCGAGGCGATGGCGACGATGACCCGGACCCGCCATCGCCACCTCCCGGTGCTCGACGGCGACCGCGTCGTCGGCCTGATCAGCATCGGTGACGTGGTGAAGCACCGGCTGGAGGAGATGGAGCTGGAGGCGTCGGTCCTGCGCGACGCCTACATCGCGGCGCGCTGACGCGCCGACCGCGGTGGGCCCGGCAGGGATCGAACCTGCGACCGAGGGATTATGAGTCCCCTGCTCTGACCACTGAGCTACGAGCCCGACCGGTCGCCGTGCCGCGCCGAGGAGGCTACCTCCGGGGCCTTACCACAGGTGCGGCCGGCCCCTCACCTGGGACTGCAACCAGCCGACCACGCCGAGCAGCACGAGGGCGAGGAGCCCGGCGGCCACCGACGCCGGTCCGGTGATGGGGCCCGCGCCGTCCTCCGCCCCCAGCTCCCGGTCGAGGCCAGCCGCCTGGATGACCTCGTCCTCCTCGGTGAACGGGAGCGTGCCGGCGAAGCCGTCCTCCTCGTCACCGCCCTCCCGGTCCTCGACGACGGGCAAGGTGGACGGCCGGACCGAGCCCTGGAGCGTGGTCGTCGTCACCCGGGCCCGGGTGCGGGGCGGGACTGGGAGGGTGTCGAAGGTGGTGGTGCGGCTCGTCTGCGGCCCGGGAGCGGTGGTGGCACCGGGTGCGGGAAGGGGCAGCAGGCCCGTCGTGGTGGTGCCGCCCGGCGCGCCGGTGGTCGACGGCGCCAGCTCCTCCAGCGGCGGCAGGAGCGTGGACTCCGACGTGCCGGGGGCGGTCGTCGTGGTGGGCGCCGTGGTGCTGGTGGGCAGCAGCTCCGGCAGCTGCGCCCGCACCGGCGCCGGACCGGTCATGGCGGCGGCGACCACCCCGGCCACCACCGACGCTCCCACCCGGCGTGCCCACCGCGACCACGCGGGCGCGCCCGCGCCGCCACGCCGCGCCCGTTCCTGCATGCCCGCCATCAGGGGAAGAGTGTAGGCCGTCGATCCCGCAGCGGACACGCCGGCGACGAGAGGGGACGCCCGCCGGGGGGCGCCGGCCTGGTAGGAACGAGGTGGAGGAGGAACTTCTGCTCCGGTTGTCGATCCGGCCCATCGCCGTTCGTCGTGTGGGTGAGGGACCGGCATGGGGCCGGCCGTCGGGAGGAGTGTTCGAGATGACGCAGTACCTGCTTGGGGTGCACATGGTCCAGGGAGACGAGCCGCCGTCGGCGGAGGAGATGGAGCAGGCCTACAAGGACGTGGACGCCCTGAACCAGCGGATCCAGGAGGCCGGCGCGTGGGTGTTCGGCGGCGGGCTCCACCCGGCCAGCACGGCCACCGTCGTGCGGGCCAGCGGCGACGAGATCGTGACCACCGACGGGCCGTTCGCCGAGACCAAGGAGCAGCTGGGCGGGTTCTGGATCATCGACGTGGCCGACCTGGACGCCGCCCTCGACTGGGCGGCCAGGGCCACCCGGGCATGCCGGGCCCCCGTCGAGGTGCGCCCGTTCCAGGACGACGCGGGATAGCCCCGCCGTCGCCGTGGTCGACGCCGCTGCCGTCGGCGAGGTCTTCCGGCGGGAGTCGGGCCGCGCCGTCGCCACCCTGGTCCGCCGCTTCGGCGACATCGACCTCGCCGAGGAGGCCGTCCAGGAGGCGTTCGCGGTGGCGGTCGAGCGGTGGGCGGAAGTCGGCCCGCCCCCCAACCCGGGGGCGTGGATCACCACCACGGCCCGCCACCGCGCCACCGACCGGCTGCGGCGGGAGTCGTCCCGCCCGGACCGCCATGCCCAGGCCGCGCTGCTCGCCACGCAGGAGCCGCCTCCGGAGGTGGGGCCGGTGACCGGTGACCGCCTCCGGCTCATCTTCACCTGCTGCCACCCGGCGCTGTCTCCCGCCGCCCGCGTCGCCCTCACCCTCCGGCTGCTGGGCGGCCTCCAGACGCCGGAGATCGCCCGCGCCTTCCTCGTCCCCGAGGCGACCATGGCCCAGCGGCTGGTGCGGGCCAAGCGCAAGATCAGGGCGGCCCGGATCCCCTACCGAGTTCCGGGCGACGCCGAGCTCCCCGACCGGCTCGGTGCCGTCCTGGCCGTCGTGTACCTCGTCTTCAACGAGGGGTACACGGCGTCGGCCGGCGACGAGCTGGTCCGCCGCGAGCTGAGCGACGAGGGGATCCGCCTGGCCCGCCTGCTGGCCCGGTTGATGCCCGACGAGCCGGAGGTGGCCGGCCTGCTCGCCCTCCTGCTCCTCACCGAGGCCCGCCGGCCCGCACCGGGCCCGACGGCTCGCTGGTCCTCCTCGCCGACCAGGACCGCTCGCGCTGGGACCGAGCCCTGGTCAGCGAGGGCCAGGGGCTGGTCCGGGCCTGCCTGCGGCGGAACCGACCCGGCCCCTACCAGCTCCAGGCCGCCATCGCCGCCGTGCACGGCGACGCCGCCACGGCCGACGCCACCGACTGGCACCAGATCCTGCGACTGTACGACCAGCTCCTGGCGCTCGCCCCGACGCCCGTCGTCGCCCTCAATCGGGCCGTCGCCGTGGCCGAGGTCGCCGGGCCGGCCGCGGCGCTGGCTGCCGTGGAGGCCGCCGGCGCCACGCTCGATCGCTACCACCTCTTCCACGCCACCCGCGCCGACCTGTTGCGTCGGGTGGGCCGGCGCCGGGAGGCGGTCGAGGCCTACTCGGCCGCCATCGCCCTCGCCACCAATCGCGCCGAGCGGGCCTTCCTCGAGCGGCGGCGGACGGCGCTGGGCACCCCGTCCCGCGAGTAAGTAAGCAGCTCACCGGGACGATGAGCTGCTTGCTTCGGATTGCTCAGATGGGGAAGCGCTCCCGCAGCCAGTCGGCCAACAGCGGGTCGACCACCACGAGGCCGGCGTCGGTGTCGGCCAGGTCGCCGCTGTCGAGCAGGGACCGCCGGGCGTGGGTCGCCGTGCCGGTGGACAGCTCCAGCAGGCCGGCCTCGGTGCCGTAGATGCTGCCGCCCCGGGCGACCGCCCGCAGCACCGAGCGCTCACCCCGCTCGAAGCCGGAGTACAGCCGTTCCATCCCCTCCGCCGCCGCCTGGCGCACCTCCGCCAGCGCCGCGCTCCACGTGGCCGGGCCAGCGCTGCCGCCCGGCGGGGTGTGCCGCCAGCAGGCGTCGGCCAGTTGCATCGTGCGCTGGGGGTGGCCGCCGGTGAACGCACCGATCAGCCCGGCGACGTGGCCGGAGTCGCGCCCGGTGGAGGCGAAGCCGGAGCCGACGATCCCGGCCACGGCGGCGGCGTCCAAGGGGCCGATCTCCACCAGGTCGGCCTGGCCGTAGAACGGCTGGGCCCGGCCCGTGAACAGCGTGCGCATCATCGACGGGTGCGACCCGGCGAACACGATGCCCAGGTCCCGGTAGTGGTGCTGGACCGCCGTGCGCAGGGCGCCGGCCGCGCCCGGCACCCGGGCGATGGACGAGAACTCGTCCACCACGAGCAGGGTGGGCTCCTCGGTGGCGGTGGCCACCAGGACGTCCAGCAGCCGGTGGAAGGTGACAGCCGGGTCGGGACGGTGGCGGGCCGGGCCGGTGAGCTCGACCTTCACCACGCCCAGGTTGAGCGCCAGGCCGGCGGCGACGTTGCCGGCGGCAGCCGCGAAGCGCCCGGTGGTGGCGGCGAGGGCGTCGTCGAAGCGCACGGCGACGTCGGGCATCGAGGTGACCTCGTAGAGGTCGACCCACACGGTCGTGACCCCCGCCAGTCCGGCCGCCACCCGCCGCAGCAGGCTCGTCTTGCCGTAGCGGCGGGGGCCGAGCAGGGCCGTGACCCGGCGGCCCTCGATTCGGCCGGTGAGGTCGGCGACGAGCGCGTCGCGACCCTGGACCTCGGCCGGCTCCAGCGGTCCGTGGTACGGGAACGGTGAGCGGGCCACGAGCCGTAAGGCTATCGCAGAACAGAAGGCATCACCTATGGTTCAACAGAAGGTAGGAGGAGCCGCCGGTTCACCGGCGCCGCCGGCCGGCGCGCCCGCCTCCGGGCTCGAGTGCGTCGAGCGCCAGGAGCAGCAGCGTGGCGCCGAGGGCGGCGAGAAGCAGCGAGCGGAGGCCCATGGCCTGCCGACCGTACGCGGCCGGCGCCGGCCGCTGACGCCGGAGCGGTCCCGGCGGTGCCGGCGATGTACCTGCCGGGGAGGACCAGCACGCTCCAGGTGCGGCGCGATCGGACCGGCGCTACGGGAGGGGGCGGGTCGGGGGCTTGCGCCGTGCGGCCATGAGGACCAGCGTGCCGAGGGTGATGAGCAGGCCGGCGATGACGGTGGCGCCGAGGTTGGTGCCCGTGCGGGGCAGCGAGGTCGTCGACTCGCCCGGGCCGCCGGTTCCGGTGCTGGCACCGGGCGCAGTGGTGCTGGTGACGGCACTGCCCGTGGTGGTGGTGGTGCCGCTGGCCGCCGTCGTGGTGGTCGTGGTCACCTGCTGCTGGGTCACCACCTGGGTCAGGCCCGGCGACGCGCTGTTGTCGAAGCCGGTCGTGCCCAGGTAGACGGCGGTGATCGTGTGGCTGCCCGGGCTCAGCGCGGCGGTCAACGTTGCTTGACCGTTGGTGAGGGTGACCGTCCCGAGGGGGATGCCGTCGTCCAGGAAGGTCACCTGGCCGGTGGGAGTTCCGCCGCCCGGCGCGCTGACGGTGCCCGTGAACGTCACCGGCTGGCCGGCGTCGGAGGGATTGGCCGACGACGAGATGGTGGTGCTCGTGGTCTCGGGGGGAGCGCACGCCGCCCGGGTGATCGTGTCGGTGTCCAAGGTGACCGCGCCGTTGCGGGCCAAGGCCCGCCCTTCGATCGTCACCCCCGTCGTGACCGTGATCGACGCCAGGGCCAGGATCGTCCCCCTGAAGGTCGAGCTCGTGCCGAGCGTGGCCGAGCTGCCGACCTGCCAGAAGACGTTGCACGCCGTGGCCCCGTTGACGAGGTTCACGGTGCTGGCCGACGCCGTGGTCAGGCTGGAGGCGGCCTGGAACACGAAGACGGCGTTCGGGTCTCCCTGGGCGTCGAGGGTGAGCGGCCCGGTGATCTCGAACGTGCCGCTGCTCGAGTCGTAGACCCCGGCGGTCAGGGTCTGGCCACCCAGCTCGGCGGCGACGGTGGTGACCGGCGTGCGGCTGGAGGCGTCGTCGTAGGCGACGGTGGTGTCGGACTGGGCTTGTTGGGCCACTGCGTCGGCGGCGTGGATGCTCCCGTTCACGGTGAGGCCGGCCCCGGTGATGGACGGGTTCGGCCAGCTGCCGAGGTCGCCGTCGACGGTGGTGGGACCGGTGTTGGTGACGCCCTGTCCGGCCAGGACGGCGAAGTTGTCGGCCGTCCCCAGCCCGACCGGTGCCTGCTGCGCCGCTGCTCGACCCGCCGGCAGCACCACGGCCGCCAACGTCATGATCACCAGGGCCGGCCAACGGGCTGTCGTCGGAGCAGAGGGCTGTCTCACAGGGACCTCAGGATTCCGCCAAGACATGCGAAGTGGACACACGGTGCTCCGCAGCGTACAGCCTGGTCTCCGACATGGCCCGCGCTGGCCCGTCAGTCCAGACCCCGGCGGGCTGGCGGCTGCCGCCAGCCCGACGCAACGCTCGCGGCCGCACCACGGTGGGCGGCTTGGAGGCGTAGCTGATCTTGAGGGCGCCGCCGCCCAGGGTGGGTGACGCGGCGCGGTGGTGGACGAGGCGTCGGGCCGCGTGCGGCCAGCCGAAGGCCCCGTCGTGGTGAAGCGGCGCCCGCCCGAAGGTCCCGGCGGGCGGGCGGGCCCCGTCCCGGCGGGACGTCTGGGCGGCGGGGCACGGGTCGCCTCGCCAGCAGCCGAGTCGCCGCCGTCACCCACGGTCGTGGGCCCACGACGTGTCGTCGCACCCCTGGACGGCACTGCGCCCCCCCGGCATACTTCGCCCAAGCGCCCGAACGGGGCGCCGAGGCAGGGGGGATGGACGTGGGAGCTCGCCTCTCAGCGGTGCCGGCGTGGCCGGCCAGAGGGTGCGAAGGCACGCCCGCGTCCCTGGTCCCGCCTCCCGAGACGAGAGGGGGATCGATGGCGCGCTTGCGGAAGGCGTTCCTGGCGGTGGTCCTGATGATGTCGGTCATGGCGGCGGCGCCCGCAGGTGCCGACGACCCCGACGGCGATCACGTGGGGCCCGGTTCGACAGGGCCCGACCTGCATTCCAAGAAGATGAAGCTGCTGGCCAACCTGCCGCCCTCGAACACGGCGAGGCAGTCCGACCTGGCGTTCCGCGGCAAGCTCGTCTTCGCCGGGACGTACAACGGCTTCCGGGTGGTCGACGTGTCCGACCCCGAGAACCCCGTCCAGATTGGCGCCATCTCGTGCAACGGCCCGCAGGGTGACGTCTCCGTCTACGGGAACCTGGTCTTCCAGTCGGTCGACACCCCCCAGACGAACCCCGGGTGCGAAAGCGTCAACACGAACTACACGGCGACGCCGGGGGCGTGGGAGGGCATCCGCATCTTCGACGTCACCAACCCGGCGGCGCCCGCGTACCTCGCCTCCGTGGCGACGGACTGCGGCTCGCACACCCACACCCTGGTGCCCGACCCGGGCAACGGACGGGTGCTGCTCTACGTGTCGTCGTACCCCCTGGGCACGGCCGCACTGGGGCCCAACTGCTCCAGCCCGCACGGGTTCATCTCCATCGTCTCCGTGTTGCTGGCCAACCCGGCGGCGGCGACCGTGAGCAAGTACTTCTTCGACCCGGCCACCGAGACCGCCGTGTACCCGCTGACGGGTGGGCCGTTCGTGTTCCAGGCCTGCCACGACATCAGCGTGTTCGTGGAGATCAAGCGGGCGGCGGCCGCCTGCCTCAGCGAGTCCCAGGTGTGGGACATCTCCGACCCGGCCAACCCCGTGTTCCTGTGGCGGTTCGACCACCCGGTGGTCAACCCCGCCAACATCGACCTGTGGCACTCGGCGTCGTTCAGCTGGGACGGCGAGGTGGTGGCCTTCGGCGACGAGTCGGGCGGCGGCGCGGCGGCCCGGTGCGTCGACCCGAGTGACCTCCAGGGCCGCATCTGGTTCCTGAACGCCCAGACCGGCGCCTTCCTGGCCAACTACAAGATCCCGAGGAGCGAGCCCGGGACGTGCACCATGCACAACTTCAACTTCGTGCCGCTGCGCGACGGTCGGAAGGTGCTGGTGTCGTCCGCCTACACGGCAGGCACGACGGCGGTCGACGTGAACGCCCTGATCGCCGGGGCCACCCCGGCCGCCGCCGAGCTCGGCTTCTACAAGCCGGCGGGCGCCAACACGTGGTCGTCGTACTGGTACAACGGCCGCATCTACGCCAACGACAACCGTGGCCTGGACATCATGGACCTCGTCGGGCCGTCGGTGGCGGGGAACCGGAAGTTGCCGTACCTGAACCCGCAGACACAGGAGTCGCTCATCCCCTGAGCG
>JBOGHR010000378.1:0-1794 GCA_050744905.1 Acidimicrobiales bacterium | reverse complement strand
GGCCCGGGGCACGCTGCGGGCCGACGGCACCAGGTGCTGGTGGAACGCGCCGGGCGGGCGGCGCAGCACGAGCACGGCGGTGTCGTCCCGGGGCCGGCCGCCCACGAACTCGGTGAGGGACCGCTCGATGGCGTCGGCCACCGCCTCGGCCGGCTGGCCGGCGCAGCCGGCGAGCGCCGCCTCGAGCAGCCCGTCGGCGAAGCGCCCGTCGGGCGAGCGGGCCTCGACCACGCCGTCGGTGAACAGCACCAGCGTCTGGCCCGGCTCGAGCGAGAAGGTGACGTCCACCAGCCGCGGGTGCTCGACCAGGCCGACGGCCGTGCCCGCCTCGCCCACCGACCGCAGGGCCCCCTCCCGGTCGAGGAGCAGCGGGAGGGGGTGGCCGGCGCAGGACAGGCCGACGCGCACGCCGTCGGGTCCCTGGCGGACCAGCCCCAGGGCCACGGTGCAGAACCGCTCCTCGGGGCCGTCGTCGAGGATGCTCCGGTTGAGCACCTCCAGCACCCCGGACGGGCTCGGTTCCCACCGGGCCGCCGTCTTGACCGTGTAGCGGGCCAGGGCGGTGAGCGAGGCGGCGGCGATCCCCTTTCCGCTCACGTCGCCGATCACCACTCCCCAGCGGCCGCCCCCCGCCGCGAACACGTCGTAGAAGTCGCCACCCACCTCGGCGTCGAGGCCGATGGGCCGGTAGCGGGCGGCCACCTCCAGGCCGGGGAGCATGGGGATCTCGGGTGGCAGGAGGCTGCGCTGGAGGGTGTGGGCGATCGCCGTGCGGGCCTGGTGCGACCGGCCGTTCACCACCGCCGACGCCGCCCGCCCCGCCAGGTCCTCCACGAAGCCGACGTCCGCGCTCCGGTACCGGCGGCCCGAGCCGGTCATCGCCACCACGATCACCCCGAGCCCCTCGTCGCCGGCCCGGATGGGCGCCGCCATCGCCGAGCGGGCGCCCACCCGGTGCAGGGCGGCCAGGTGGTCGTCGTCGACGGCCCACGCCCGCCGGTGGCCGTCGTCGATGGCGGCCAGGAGCACGGGCGCCCCGGCTTCCACCACCTCGATCAGCTGGGCCCGCCCCAGGCACCACGAGTGCGGCGCCAGCCGCCGGCCCACCTCGCCGACGTCGGGATCGGCGCGCTCCATGGCCACCGTCACCACCTCCCCGCCGTCGAGCAGGTGGATGGAGCACGCGTCGGCCACGGTGGGGACGGCCAGCGCCGCCACCTCGGCCAGGGCGGCGGTGTGGTCGAGGGTGGAGCCGAGCACCCGGCTGGCGTCGGCCAGGAAGCTCTGGCGCAGCGCCCGGTGCTGCTCCGCTTCGTGGAACGCAGCGCGGTCGAGGGCCGACCCGGCCTGCTGGCCCACGGCGGTGAGGAACGCCCGCTCGTCGTCGTCGAAGGGGCGGGCCTCCTGCCACCCGAGGGCGATGGCGCCCGCCGGCCGGCCCGACGCCACCAGGGGCACGGCGGCGAAGGAGGTGTTGCGGGACCCGGTGCCCCGAAGGGAGGGGTAGCGCTCGTCGCGCTCCTCCGGCGAGCGCAGGATCACCATCTCGCCGGACCGGACCGCCTCGGCCGCCGGCAGCGGCGCGTCGAGGGGAAGGCTGCGGAAGCGCTCGACGGCCTCCTCCTCGTAGCCGGTCTGGCGGACGACCTCCAGCCGGGCGCCGTCGTCGGACAGCAGGCACACCGCGCCGCCCGCCGCCCCCAGGCCGGCCACGCTGTGCACCACGACGACGTCGGCCACGTCGGCCGCGGTGCGGGCGCCGGCCAGCCCGCTCGTGATCGCCTGGAGCCGGGC
>JBOGHR010000377.1:0-6468 GCA_050744905.1 Acidimicrobiales bacterium | reverse complement strand
CACCGGCCCCGCCGGCGCCCACGCCGCCAGCAGGGCCGCGCCTGCGGCCACCCGCCACCACCGTGCCCGTCGTCGTCCCAATGCGCCTCACCTCCGGTTCCGCCCATGCAGACATCGGCAGGTTGGGCCTCGACCTTCGTCCACGATAGAAATGGGGGATGGCGGACGACCGGCAACCACCCGGCGCCCAGGGCCTGGACCTCCTCGGCCACCTCGTGCGCGAGGTGGGGTTCGGGGACGAGACCCGGTTCGAGGGCGGCGTCCTCACCGTGTCGCAGGCGGAGGCCCGGGCCGTGATGGCCGACCCGGCGCTGGCCGACGTGCGCCTGTCGTGGGCGTCTCCGGGCGACTCGACCCGCCTGGTCAAGGTGCTCGACGCGGTGGAGCCCCGCACCAAGGGCCCGGGCGGCGGGGGCATCTTCCCCGGCTTCCTCGCCCCCGCCCTGCCCCGGGGCCGGGGCACCACCACGGTGCTGCGGGGCGCCGCTGTGGTGACCGCCGGCCACCTGCCCCGGGCCCAGGAGGCGATGGTCGACATGTCGGGCCCGGCCGCCGGGCTGTCGCCCCTCGGGTCCATCCACAACCTCGTCGTCGAGTTCACGCCCGCCGACGCCCCGTGGGAGGACGTCTACGACGCCCTCCGCCGGGGGTCGCTCGCCCTGGCCGCCCGGCTGGCGGAGGCGGCGCTGGGCGCCGAGCCCGACGACGTCGTGCACCTGCCCGCCCTCCCCGGCCGGCGCGACCACCCCGACCTGCCCCGGGTCGCCGCCCTCACCAACCTCCAGACCCAGGGCCGGTTCAAGGAGGTCTTCGTGTACGGCCGGAGCTTCCTGCCCGCCGGCCTCCCCACCCTGGTGGACCCCAACGACCTCGTCGACGGGGCGGTGGTGAGCGCCCAGCTCGGCCACCCCAGCCTCAAGAACCCCACCTGGGCGTTCCAGAACCACCCCGTGGTGGGGGCCCTGCGGGCCCGCCACGGCGTCGACCTGGTGTGCGCCGGGGTGGTGCTGTCGCCCGAGCCGGTGGACGCCACCAGCAAGGAGCTGGTCAGCGCGGCGGCCGCTCGCCTGTGCCAGGTGGCCGGGTTCGACGCCGTGATCGTCACCAAGGAGGGCGGCGGCAACGCCGATGCCGACATGGCCCTCAAGATGGACGCGCTGGAGGACGCCGGCATCCCCACCGTGGCCCTGTTCGCCGAGATGGCCGGCCCCGACGGCACCGGCCCGTCCATCGTCGTGCCGCCGACCAGGGCGACCGCCATGGTGAGCACCGGCAACTACGACGAGCGGCTCGAGCTGCCCGGCGTGGAGACGGCCCTGGGGGGCGACACGCTCGACGTGGCCGGCCTGCCGGCCACCGCCGAGGTGGAGGTGCCGACGGCCGTGGTGTACTGCGCGCTGAGCCCTCTGGGCTGGGGGCGCCTGACCTGCCGGGAGAGCCTGTGACCACGCGGATCGTCCACTACATCAACCAGTTCTTCGCCGGCCAGGGCGGGGAGGACTCGGCGTCGACGCCGCCGTCGTCCCACGACGGGCCGGTCGGCCCCGGCCGCAAGCTGGCCCAGCTGCTGGGCGACGGCTTCGAGGTCGTCACCACCGTGTGGTGCGGCGACGACCACGCCGGCGGCCCCGAGGTGATCGACGAGATCATGGCCCTGGTCAGGGCCGCCCGCCCCGACGTGGTCGTCACCGGGCCCGCCTTCACCAGCGGCCGCTACGGCCTGGCCTGCGCCCGGGTGGCGGCGGCCGCCCAACGCGACGGCATGACCGTCGTGGCGTGCATGCACCCCGACAACCCGGGCCTCGACGAGGCGGGCGCCGCTCCGGTGGTCGCCAGCGGCCAGGTCGCCCGCCAGATGGGCCCGACCCTGGAGGCCCTGGCCGCCGCCGTGCGCAAGGTCGCCGCCGGCGAGCCGCTCACGCCCCAGGACGGCCGGGTGGGCAAGATCCCCCGCCGCAACGAGATGGCCGATCACAACAGCGCCGAGCGGGCGGTCGACCTGCTGCTGGCCCGGCTGGGCGGCGACCGGGAGGCGACCGAGGTCCCGCTCCCGAACTTCGACCAGGTGACGCCGGCGGCCCCCGTCGAGAGCCTGTCCGAGGCGGTGGTCGCCCTCGTCACCGAGGGCGCCCTGGTGCCCGACGCCAACCCCGACAAGCTCGAGTCGGCCCGGGCCACCAGGTGGCTTCGCTACTCGCTCGACGGGAAGTCCAAGCTGCGCCCGGGCGAGTTCCGCTCCGTGCACGGAGGCTTCTCGACGGTGTGGGCCAACGAGGACCCGCACCGCATCGTCCCCCTCGACGCCGCCCGCCAGCTGGAGAAGGACGGCAAGATCGGCAAGCTGCACAGCGAGTACCTCGTCACCGCCGGCAACGGCACGTCGATCGCCAACGCCCGCCGCTTCGGCGTGGAGTGGGCGGCCGACCTCCGCAGGCAGGGGGTCCAGGCGGCCCTGCTGACCGCCACGTGAGGGACCGGGACGCGTTGCGGGTCAACGCTTGCGAAGGAGTTGGAGCGCTCCGGCATCCCCACCGCCCTGCTGTGCAACCTCACCTCGATCGCCGAGCGGGTGGGGGCGCCCCGCATCGTGCCGACCAAGGGCATCCCCTACCCCACCGGCGACCCGAGCCTCGACGCCGAGGCCGAGCGGGGGTGGCGGCGGAAGCTGGTCGAGCGGGCCCTCGAGGCGGTGTCCACCGCCGTGACCAAGCCGACGTTGTTCCCCGTCGAGATGGAGGAGGCCGCCGCCGGTGACTGAGCGCCGGGCGGTCGTCGCCGCCGCCACCCAGGTCCTGGCCCACGTGCCCGGCCTCGCCCGCCACGGCTCCAAGCCGCAGAGGGAGCTGCCGAGGGACAAGGAGACCAAGAGGGCGTTCCTCGCCGCCCTCCGCGGCTTCGACGACGCCGTGGCGTACGCGCCGCACCAGGCCTACATCGGCGCCGTCCACCCCCGCGACATGCCCGAGCGCCCGTGGACCAGCGCCGCCGCGCCCGACGGCGTCTCCCGGTTCGCGCCCAAGGGTGGCGAGATCATGCCCGACGTCGAGCTCCTCGGGCTGCTCGCCTGCGTCGACCGCTTCGACCTCGTCACCCTCGCCCCCGACGTGGCCGACGAGGCGGCGGCCGCGCTGGCCGGGCACCCGCTGGCCAAGCACCTCGACCTCGACCGCGTCGACAAGGCCAGGGGCGACGTCGACAAGGTCGCCTCCCGCCCGGGCAGCCACAAGCTCTACCTGGGCGCCACCCGCGTCGGCGGCGCCATCCCGTGCGCCCACGAGGAGGACGAGTCCCTCACCGCCACCGTCCTGCTGGACAACCTGGCGTCCAAGGCCACGTCCACCCTCGCCCTCCTCCACCTGCTGGACGCCAACGGCATCGACCCGGCGTCGGTCGACTACGTCATCGGCTGCGGCGAGGAGGCCGTCGGCGACCGCTACCAGCGGGGCGGCGGCAACATGGCGAAGGCGGTGGCCGAGGTGGCGGGCCTGTCGGAGGCGTCGGGCATGGACGTGAAGAACTTCTGCGCCGCGCCGGCCCCGGCGCTGGTCACCGCGGCCGCCCTGGTCGCGGCCGGCGTGTTCGACCGGGTGGCGATCATCGCCGGCGGGTCGATGGCCAAGCTGGGCATGAAGTTCCAGGGCCACCTGCGCCACCAGCTGCCCGTCCTGGAGGACGTGCTGGGCGGGGCCGCCGCCGTGGTCCAGGCAGACGACGGCGTGTCGCCACGCATCCGCCTCGACGTGGTCGGGCGGCACCGGGTGGCGGCGGGCGGGTCCAACCCGGCGATCATGGAGGCGCTGGCGGTCGAGCCCCTGAAGCGCAACGGCATCCCCATGACGTCGGTGGACGACTACGCCACCGAGCTGCACAACCCGGAGATCACCGAGCCCCAGGGCACGGGCGACGTCCCCGCCCGCAACTACAAGACCATCGCCGCCGTGGCCGCCCAGAAGGGCGAGATCGAGCGGGCCGACATCGCCCGCTTCGTCGAGGAGCGGGGCATGCCCGGGTTCGCCCCGACCCAGGGGCATCTGGCATCCTCCCTGTGCTACCTCCCCCACGCCGTCGAGCGGCTGACCGGCGGCGAGGCGGAGCGGGTGCTGCTGCTGGCCAAGGGCAGCCTGTTCCTCGGCCGCATGTCGCAGCTCTCGGACGGCATGAGCGTGCTGCTGGAGCGAAACGGGAAAGGAACCTGACATGGCCGGTGCGATCACGGAGGCGACGAGGGAGACGTTCCGCGACCTGGTGGCCGAGGGGACCACGCTGGTGGACGTGTGGGGCACGGACTGCAAGCCGTGCATGAGCCTCATGCCGTTCGTCGAGCGGCTGGCCGAGGAGCGTCAGGACGACTTCAAGACGGTGAAGCTGGAGGCGCCCAGGGCCCGTAGGCTCTGCATCGAGATGCGGGTCATGGGCCTGCCCGCGTTCCTGCTCTTCCGGGACGGGACGGAGGTGGCGCGCATCAACGGCGCCGACCTCAACGAGGCCAGGATCCGGACCTGGTTGGACGAGACACTGAGCGCCACCGCAGGCGCAGGGAAGGAGTGACGTTGGGAGTCCTGAACGGGAAGAAGGTGGTCGCCCTCGGCGAGCGGGACGGGATATCCGGCCCCGCCATCGCCAAGGTGGTCGAGGCCGCCGGCGCCCAGGTGGTGTTCACCGCCACGGAGTGCTTCGTCTGAACGGCGTCCGGCGCCATGGACCTGCAGAGCCAGGAGGCGATCCTCCGGCTGGCGGAGACCCACGGCAAGGACAACGTCGTCGTGATCCTCGGCGCCCCCGATCCGGAGGCGGCGGAGATCTCGGCGGAGACGGTCCGCCTGGGTGATCCCGCATACGCAGGTGCGCTGGCAGGGGTCCAGTTGGGCCTCGACGTGTACCACGTCCTCGACGAGGACATCCGCAACGACGTCCCGCCCGAGGTGTGGGACGACCAGATCGGCGTGATGGCCGACATCCTGGAGGCCGACGAGCTCAACGCCGCGGTGGCCAAGATCCGCGACCAGCCGGTCGGCGCCTAGATCTTCTCGGCAGCCCCGTAGACGGACGCGCCGCCGGCCACGAACTCCACCGCCTTCTCCTTCATGCCCAGCTCGAGGGCGGCGGCCTCGTCGACGCCCTTGGCGGCGGCGTAGTCGCGCACGTCCTGGCTGATCCGCATCGAGCAGAACCGGGGGCCGCACATGGAGCAGAAGTGGGCGGTCTTGGCCGGCTGGGCGGGGAGCGTCTCGTCGTGGTAGGCCCGGGCCGTGCCGGGGTCGAGGGCCAGGTCGAACTGGTCCTGCCACCGGAACTCGAAGCGGGCCTTGGACACGGCGTCGTCCCAGGCCTGCGCCCCCGGATGGCCCTTGGCCAGGTCGGCGGCGTGGGCGGCGATCTTGTAGGCGATCACGCCCTGCTTCACGTCGTCCCGGTCGGGCAGGCCCAGGTGCTCCTTGGGCGTGACGTAGCACAGCATGGCCGTCCCCCACATGGCGATCATGGCCGCGCCGATGGCCGACGTGATGTGGTCGTAGCCGGGCGCCACGTCGGTGGTGAGGGGGCCCAGGGTGTAGAAGGGCGCCTCGTGGCACACCTCCAGCTGGAGGTCGACGTTCTCCTTGATCTTGTGCATGGGAACGTGGCCCGGGCCCTCGATCATCACCTGGACGTCGTGGCGCCAGGCCACCTCGGTCAGCTCCCCCAGGGTGCGCAGCTCGGACAGCTGGGCCTCGTCGTTGGCGTCGACCACCGAGCCCGGACGCAGGCCGTCGCCCAGCGAGAAGGCCACGTCGTGGGCGGCCATGATCTCGCAGATCTCCTCGAAACGGGTGTAGAGGAAGTTCTCCTGGTGGTGGGCCAGGCACCAGGCGGCCATGATGGAGCCGCCCCGGCTGACGATGCCCGTCACCCGCCTGGCCGTGAGCGGCACGTAGCGCAGCAGCACGCCGGCGTGGATGGTGAAGTAGTCGACGCCCTGCTCGGCCTGCTCGACGAGGGTGTCGCGGAACACCTCCCAGGTGAGGTCCTCGGGGGAGCCGTCGACCTTCTCGAGGGCCTGGTAGATCGGGACGGTCCCGATGGGCACCGGCGAGTTGCGCAGGATCCACTCCCGGGTGGTGTGGATGTCGGCGCCGGTCGACAGGTCCATCACCGTGTCGGCCCCCCAGCGGGTCGCCCAGGTGAGCTTGTCCACCTCGTCGGCGACCGACGAGGTGACGGCCGAGTTGCCGATGTTGGCGTTCACCTTCACCAGGAAGTCGCGCCCGATCACCATTGGCTCGGACTCGGGGTGGTTGACGTTGGCGGGGAGGATGGCCCGGCCCCGGGCGATCTCGTCGCGCACCTTCTCCGGCGGGCACCCCTCGCGCACGGCGACGAACTCCATCTCGGGCGTGACGTCCCAGCGCCGCGCGTAGTGCTTCTGGGTGACGCGGCGGCCAGGCCTGGCCCGGAGCCCCCAGCGGCCGCTCGCGCCCGGCTCCACGT
>JBOGHR010000376.1:0-2518 GCA_050744905.1 Acidimicrobiales bacterium | reverse complement strand
CGGCCGCCAGGGCGGCGACGGCGTCGTCGACCACGGCGCCGGGTGGGACGCGGTAGGCGGGGACGGCCGCCGCCAGCTCCTCGCCCAGCCGGGTGGCGTCGGCGTCGGCCGGGTGGAGCTGCACGAGCACCACCGACCGGCCGGGGCGGGCGACGGCCTGGAGGGCGGGCGCCAGCTCGGCGGCGTGGCGCCGCAGCCCGCCCCCGACCTCGACGACCACCGCGTCGCCGTCGCCGGGGAACCAGCCCATCATCCTGAGGAACCCGAGGCGCCGGCTCAGCGCCTCAGGCCGCAGCGCCCGGTCGGCGAGGACCAGCGGGTCGGGGACGCCGGCCAGGCCGCGGTCGGACGCCGACGCCGCAGCGCCGGGCTCGGCCAGCACGGCGGCGTAGACGAGATCGGAGCCGGCGGCCGGTGCGCCCCCCGCCGGCGGCCGCACCGCGCTCCACAGCACCGGACAGCGCTCCTCGGGCCCCTGGTCCAGAGCCCTTCCGAGGGACCGGGCCGCGCCGCCCACGTCGCCCGTGACCACCAGGCAGTCGAGCTGGTCGGCCAGCTCGGCGAGGCGTTCGGGCGACAGCTCGCCCATCGGCTCCACCGGCTGTCCGCCGGTGTGGGGGGACTGGTCGAGGTAGCCGCGGGCGGTGAACAGGCGGATGGCGGCGTCCGGCAGGCGGGCGGCTACCTCCCGACGCGTGACGCGCAGGGCCAGGGCTCCGGTCGCGTCGTCGGGAGGGCAGTCGGCCCAGATGCCGACCCGGCACCGCGCCGCCCGGGGGGGAGGCGGGGCCGGCGGCGGCGCGCCGGGCGGCTCCGCCTCGTCCCGGGGGACCGCCTTGACGACGAACTGGTAGGTGGTGGCGTCGGGGTCGTCCTCGACCGCCTCGACCACGTGGTCGTCGAAGTCCTCGCGGCGGACGGCCACCTCGGTGTCGAAGACGCCGGCCACGGTGCGGCGGACATCCACGGCCACGAAGCCGGCCTCGGCCAGCAGGTCGTGGAGGCTGTCGCGGGTGAAGAAGCGCAGGTGGGTGTCGTCGAGCAGGCCGAGGGGCCGGTAGTCGAAGCGGCCGCTCATGAGCGAGAGCCGCACGGCGCCGTGGGCCACGTTGGGGATGGAGACGACCGCCGCCCCGCCGGGGGCCAGCAGGGGGCGCAGGCGGCGCAGCACGCCGGCCGGGTCGACGACGTGCTCGAGCACGTCGCCGAAGACGACGGCGTCGAAGCTGCCGGCGCCGAAGTGGCCGACGAGGTCGAGCTCGCCGACGTCGCCCACGACCACCTCGTCGAGCACGGCCTTCGCCGCTTCCGCCGCCTCGGCGTCGTACTCCACGCCGGCCACGGTGCATCCCTGCTGCCTGAGCGTCTCGCCCAGGTAGCCGCTCGCGCAGCCCACGTCGAGCACCCGCTTGTCGCGGCCCACCAGCTCGATCAGGAGCGCGTGGCTGGTGTTGGCGTTCCGGAGGTCGACCTTCGCCTCGTACTTCATCGGACGGTGCGCTCGCTTCACAGGGCCCGCCGAGCATAGGCCCCGGGCCCCGAGGCGCCCGGGACCGCCACGCCGGCATCTGGCCCCGGCCGCGGGGGGGAATCGCTTCCAGCCGGCACCAGCGCCTAACGTGAGCGGGTGCCCGGAGCGTTGCGTTGACGACCCTCTCCGAGTACGCGGCATCCCGGGAGCTCATGGCCAACCTCACCTTGCGTGAGCTGCGGTCCAAGTACAAGCGGTCGTTCCTGGGTTGGGCGTGGTCACTGCTCAACCCGCTGGCGACCATGCTGATCTTCACGCTGGTCTTCGGGTACATCCTGAAGATCCCGCCGCCAACCGGCGATCCCAGCGGCCTCAAGTACTTCGCCTTCTTCCTGCTCTGCGGGCTGCTCCCGTGGAACTACCTCACTTCGGGCATGGTCGGCGGGATCGGCAACTTGATGGCCAACGCCAACCTGGTGAAGAAGACGTACTTCCCCCGCGACCTCCTGGTGTGGTCGCTGGTGGCGTCGTGCCTGGTGTCGTTCCTCATAGAGATGGGGCTCCTGTCGGTGGCGCTGATGCTGTTCGGCAACGAGGTGCTGGCGTTCATCCCCATGGCCCTGCTCCTGATCGCCGTCCTCACCTTCTTCGTGACCGGGCTGGGCCTGGCGTTCAGCATCGTCAACGTGTACTTCCGAGACGTGCAGCACCTGGTGAACATCCTGCTCCAGGTGTGGTTCTACCTGACCCCGATCGTCTACCCGATCACCCTGGTGCCCGAGCGGACGAGGGTGTTCGGGCTGGACGTCCCGGCCCGGGCGCTGTTCCAGCTCAACCCCATGGTCGGCTTCGTCGAGGCGTTCCGCGACCTGCTGTACCACCTGCGGATGCCGCCGTTCGGCCAGGTCGCCTACCTCGTGGCCGTGTCCGCCGCAGTGTTCGTGTTCGGCTTCTACATCTTCAACCGCCTCGAGGGCCGGCTGGCGGAGGAGCTGTGAGGATCGGCTCGCAACCGGAGGTTGCTCGCCGAGCCGATCGTGCTGCGGC
>JBOGHR010000375.1:0-3556 GCA_050744905.1 Acidimicrobiales bacterium | reverse complement strand
GGGCGCCACCTCCTCGGCCACCGCCTCGACGGCCGGCGGCGACGGCGGCTCGAAGGCGGCGAAGCGGCCGGTGGAGCCGGGCGAGCCGTTCCTGCCGTTGGCCGACCAGCGGGGCAGGGGGAGGTCGACGCGCCCGTGCCCCTTGTGGGCGGCGACGGCGCGGGCGTGGTACTGCTCGGCGACGGCCATGAACTCGGGGTCGTGGTACGGGCGACCGTCCACCAGGGGCCCCCGGTGGCCCTCGATGATGGCCTCGATGTCCTCGCCGGTGAGCGTCTTGTAGGTCTCCAGGGCGTGGGCGACGGCGAGCACCTCGCGGCGGTTGTCCCGCAGGAGCTGCTCGGTGCGGACCTCCAGCTCCTCGAGCTTGCGCTCGACCCGCCGGCCCAGCTCCGTCTCCAGCATGTTGCGCGAGGTGCCGTCCACCACCGGCGTGGCGCCGGCGTCGCGCTTGGCCACCGCGTGCGAGCCGATGGACGACCCCATGCCCCAGAACCCCTCCATGTACATGACCACCTGGGTGGCCATCTGGAGGTCCTGGCTGACGCCCGAGGAGCTGTCGTCGTCGAAGAACATCCTCTCGCCCACCAGCGAGGCGATGCTGGTCATCACGTCGGCCTCGTACTCGGTGCGCCACGAGGTGAACTGCTCCTCGATCGGTATGGGCGAGACCATGCCGAGGTAGCTCTGGCCCTTCTCGATGGTGGCGATGTCGATGGTGAGGTTCTCCTGGAGCCGGTAGGAGGCGACCGCATGGCACGCCTCGTGGACGGCCACCGCGTGGCGCTCCCGCTCGATGTACTCCACGTCCTCGGGCGGGCCCAGGCTCTTGAGGATCTTGGCCTTGACGATGTCCTTCCAGGTGATCACGTCCCGCCCGTCGCGGATGGCCACGACGAGCGCCTCGTTGACGAGGTCCTTGATGGTGGCGCCGGTGGCGTAGGGCGTGATGGTGGCCAGCTTCTCCAGCTGCTCGGGGGTGATCTCGTGGCTCACCTTGTCGAGGTAGCCCTGGTAGGTCCGCTTGCGCCCCTCCTTGGAGGGGTAGCCCACCCGGTAGATGCGGTCGATGCGGCCGGGCCGCAGGAGGGCGTCGTCGAGCGCCTGGGGCATGTTGGTGGCCATCATGACGAGCATCCGGTACTTGGGCGGCGGCTTGGGCCGCATGCCCAGCGCCCGGCGCACCACGCGGTTGACGAAGCCGCGGGGCTTCTTGAGCCCCGACAGCTCGGCCAGGAGGGCCTGGAGGGTGCCCATGCCGCCGCCGCCCATCCCGGCCCCGACGAACAGGCCCTTGACCCGGCCCGGCCTCGGCTCGCCGGCGGCGGGGGCCCCGTGGGGGGAGTGCAGCAGGTCGACGGTGCGGGGGGCGAGGTAGGCCATGCCGTGACACGCCGGCGCCGCCGACCACGGCGCCGGCGTCATGTGGCCGTTCCAGCCCCCGGCCGGGCCGCCGCCGGCCATGGCGCCCCGGTTGCCCAGCGAGTCGGCCTCGTCGAAGAAGGCGATCACCCCGCCGTAGCGCACGGCCAGCTTGCGGAGCTTGCGGAACAGCGCCTTGACCTTCAGGATCCCGACCCCGATGAACATGTTCGTGAAGGCGCCGGGGTCCACGAACACGTAGGGCTTGCCCGTCTCGCCCGCCACCGCCTCGGCCATCAGCGTCTTGCCGGTGCCGGGCGGGCCCCACAGCAGGATGCCCCCCGGGACGTAGCCGCCCTTCTCCTCGATGGCCTCGGGGTTCTCGAGGAACAGCATGTTCTCCTTGACCCGCTCGACCACCTGGTCCTGGCCCCACACGTCGGAGAAGCGGGTCTTGATGTCCTCCGGGAAGTAGGTCTCCACGCCGCCCCGGGACAGGAACCAGAAGATGGCGACGAACTGCATGACGACGATGAACATGAAGAACAGCACCTGGACGATCATGGGCAGGGCGTTCCACAGGGCGGTGGGCAGCCGGAACAGCCCCTGCACCGGGGAGACGTCGTAGGCCTTGCCCAGCAGCACCGACACCAGGGCCAGCACCAGGAGCCACTTGAAGGCCCGGGCCAGGCGGTAGCGGGTCCAGTCGTTCATCCGCCCGGTGCGCGCCTCGAAGCGGGCGAACACGCCCGTCCAGAACCCGTGGTAGCCGGCCGAGCGCTCGCTGACGGCGTAGTGGGCCTGGCGGAGCGCCTCGACGCCCATCAGGACGAGGATCCAGGCGCTGGCCCGCACGTGGGTGCGCACGGCGTCGGCGAAGGGCAGGTTGGGGTCCTCGGCCATGGCCGCCCACACCAGGACCAGCCACGCCCCGCCCAGCAGGACGAGGAACTTGACCCGGTCCCAGATGGCGACCGGCTTGCGGGTCGGGCGCCCGGCGCCCGGCGGCGGCGCCGGCCCCCGGTCGTGGTCGGGCCAGGCCAGCCCGACCCGGCGGTCGTCGCGGTTGTCGGTCAACGTTCCGTCACCTTCCAGGAGTCGACGACCTCGTCGATGACGCCCTCGTTGGCGGCATAGCACTCGTCGTCGCAGCTGATGGCCAGGACGTGCACCCGGGTGAGGGCGGCGTCCACCAGGGCGACCTGGCGCCACTTCACCAGGCCGTCCGAGGTCTTGAGGTTGAGGAGCAGCTCGCTGCCGTTGAGGTGGCTCCGGTTGACCTCCCGGCTCTCGAGGACCTCGACGTCGCCCTGGAGCCGAGCCTCGGTGGAGAAGGGGTCGAAGCTCAACAGCAGCGAGCGGAGGTCCGACAGCGAGAAGGTGTCCCGCTGGCCCGGGAGCAGGCGGCGCACCTGGACCAGCCCGGTGGGGTGGTCGGCCACCGACAGGACGTGGTCCAGCGACGGCTTGGGCGAGGCGTCGAACGCCACCGACCAGGACAGCTCCTTGAACTGCTCCTTGGACTCGGGGGACTCCTCGCTCGACTCCAGCAGGTCGTCCTCGTCGTAGAGCGTCCAGTCCGACGGCACCCGCACGAAGGTGCGGTCCGACGTGCTCTTCAGGTAGTGGTAGCGGGGGGCGCCGCACGCCCCCAGCGCCAGCGCGACCGCGACCGTGACGGCGGCGACCACCCGCTGCCGGCGCCGAGCACGGCCCGATCCCACGGGCCCCAGGCTACCCGTCGCCGCCCGCTCACGACCTCGCCGACTTTCGGCGCTCGGGGCCGGCGGGTGACAATACGGCGCGTGGCGAGACGCCTGCTGCTGTCCGCGATCGCCGTAGCCCTCCTCGCGCCCGCCCCCGCCCGGGCCGCCGCCGTCCCGGTCCTCGTCATCGACGGCAAGGGCCATGGCCACGGGGTCGGGATGGCCCAGGACGGCGCCTACTGGATGGGCCGCCAGGGCAGGTCGACGGCGCAGATCCTGGCCCAGTTCTACCCCGGCACGACCCCGGGCCGGGCGGGTGGCGAGGTGCGGGTGACGGTGCTCGCCGGGGCCCGGCCCGGGGCGGTGGTCGGCTTCCCCGACGGCGGCGAGGTGCGCGACGGGCGCGACGGGCCTCAGTCGCCCGGGTTCCCGGTGCGGGTGCCCCCCGGCGGCTCGGCCCGCCTGCGCCACGACGGCCGCCAGTACGT
>JBOGHR010000374.1:0-2030 GCA_050744905.1 Acidimicrobiales bacterium | reverse complement strand
GAGGGGGTCGGCGATCTGCACCAGCTCCGCCTCGGGCCAGGTGTGCAGGGCCGTGGCGCCCGGGCACTCCCACCACAGGGCCCGCACGCCGGGGGGCGCCCAGGCGGAGACGACGGTGGCGTCCGATGCCACCAGGAGGCCGGCCAGGCGGGCCCGCAGGGCGTCGTCGAGCGGACCGCCGGCGGCGATCAGGAGCCGGACCCGGCTGCGCCACCCGGCGGCGGCGCCGGTGGTGGAGCGGTCCTCGAGGAGGCGGGCCAGGTCGTAGGGCCGGCCCACCAGGACGCTCGGCCGGAGCCGGGCCACGTCCCCGACGGTCGGCACCGGCGGCACGAAGACAGCCGACACGCCCAGGCGCATGGCGCCCAGGACGAGCTGCCAGTAGGGCAGGTGGGGGCCGGCGGGGAGGAAGCCGACCACGACGTCGTCGCCCCGCACGCCGGCGGCGGTGAGCCAGCGGGCGCCCAGGCCGCCGAGGCGCTCGACGTCGGACGCCGACGAGCCGATGGGCACGCCCTCCTGCACCAGCCAGTGCACGGGCTTGTAGGCCCGCTCCATCTCGGCCGCCCCCTTGCTTCGCCGGGGGAGCCGGGGCCGCAGGACGAGCGACGCCGGGTCGGTGATCTCGTCCAGCGACACGGGCGCCATGCGGGCCAGGTCGTCGGCCGACTTGAGGCGGCCGCCCGCCAGCGCCTCGCCCAGCCGCTGGCGCAGCGGGGGGGCGTGCAGGGCCACGTCGTGGACGAGGTACTCGACCAGCTCCCGGTCCCTGCCCGCCGCCACGGGCGGGACCCTATCGGGCCGGGGAGGGAGCCGATGCCCCCCGTGGATCTCGGCCACAGACCTTCGCCGCATCCGCCGCGGCAAGCTCCGTGGCCGCACTCGCCGCCGCAGGCGGCCTCTGCGGCTGCGGACGCCGAGAAGGGACAGGGCGGAGGCGGCGCGAGCTCCGCTCGCCCGCCGGATCACGATCCAACTCGACCGAATGGAGTGAGCGAAGCGAACGAATGAGGTCGAAGGATCTAACGTCCGGTGGTGCGCGGCGCCCCCCCGGCCCCGGTATGAGCCAGCTCCGCCTCGACCCCCTCACCGGGCGCTGGGTGGTGGTGAGCCCCAACCGGTCCGGGCGCCTGCCTTCCCTCCCGCCCGACGGCCGCCAGGAGGCGGGCGGTGGCGCAGCCGGGGGCCCGTGCCCGTTCTGCCCCGGCAACGAGGCCGAGACCCGCCCGGCCGTGGCCACCCACGGCGACGGCGGGGGTTGGCTGGTGCGGGTCGTGCCCAACAGGTACCCGGCGTTCGAGGGGACGGCGCCCATGGCGGTGCGCCACCTGGCGCCGGTGTTCACCGAGGCGCCGGGGAGCGGCGCCCACGAGGTCCTGGTCCTCTCCCCCCGGCACGACCAGCCGTGGGCCGACCTGGCCGACGGCCAGGTCGACCTGGTGATGGAGGCGCTGGCCGGCCGGGTGGCGGCCCACGCCGGCACGCCCGGGATGCGCTACAGCCAGGCCATCGTGAACTGCGGTCGCCGGGCGGGGGCGTCGATCGACCACCCGCACGCCCAGCTGCTCGGCATGCCGTTCGTCCCCCCGGAGCTGGCCGACGAGCAGGCGGGGTTCGCCCGCTTCGAGGGCGGCTGCCTGCTGTGCGCCACGGCCGCGGCCGAGGAGGGCGAGGGCCGGCGGGTGGTGCGGGCCGACGCCGGCGTGGTGGTCGTCTGCCCCTTCTGGAGCGCCAGCCCCTACGAGATGCTGGTGGTGCCCAGGGACCAGGGCGGCCACCTGCACCGGGCGGGGGCGACGGGGCTGTCCGCCGTGGGCCGGGCGCTGCGCGACGGGCTGCGCCGGCTGCGGGCCTGCGTCGGCCCGGCGGACTACAACCTGGTGTTCCACTCGGCCCCCCACCGGGCGCACGGAGGCTTCCACTGGCACGTCCACGTCGTGCCCGAGCTGACGACGCCGGCTGGCTTCGAGTCCGGCACCGGCGTCATGGTCAACGTCGTCGCCCCCGAGGCGGCGGCAGCCGCGCTGGCG
>JBOGHR010000373.1:0-2810 GCA_050744905.1 Acidimicrobiales bacterium | reverse complement strand
AGCCGGCCGCGCCGCTCGAAGTTGTCCCCCACGTGGGTCGTGATGGCCGCCGTGGTCGCCGTGGGCGTCGTCGCCCTCGTCGTCGCCGCCGGCCGGGAGTCGGGCACGGGCACCGGAGCGGGCGCCGGCGAGGAGCTCGCCCACGTGCACGGCCTCGGCGTCAACCCGGCCGACGGTGACCTCTACGCGGCGAGCCACCTCGGGCTGTTCCGCGTTCCGGCCGACGGCGGGGCCGAGAGGGTGGGTGAGCTCGTGCAGGACACCATGGGCTTCACCGTCGTGGGCCCGGACCACTTCCTGGCCAGCGGCCACCCCGACGTCGGCGACGAGCGGCTGCGCGTGCCGGGGCGCCCGCCTCTGCTGGGGCTGGTCGAGAGCACCGACGGCGGGCGGTCGTGGGAGCCGGTGTCGCTGCTGGGCGAGGCGGACTTCCACTCTCTGGTCGCCGCCCACGGCGACGTGTACGGCTACGACGCCACCGGCGGGCGGCTCATGGTCAGTCCCGACGGCAGGCAGTGGGAGACCCGCTCGCGCCTGGCGATGGGCGACTTCGCCGTCGACCCGGCCGACCCCGACCGGGTGGTGGCGGCGACCGAGCGGGGCCTGGCCGAGAGCGCCGACGGCGGTCGCAGCTGGGAGCCGGTGGAGGGCCCCCGGGTCGCCCTCCTGGCGTGGGGCGCCGAGCAGGGCCTGTGGGCGGTGTCGCCGGCGGGGGAGACCTACCGGCGCGTCGACGGGCGCTGGGAGCCCCGGGCGCCGCTGGGCGGCCAGCCCCAGGCGCTGCTGGTGACCGACGACTCCCTCTACGCCGCCGCGTCGGGGAGCGACGCCACCACCGTCTACGTCTCCGCCGACGGGGCCGCGAGCTGGCGGGTGCGCTACTCGGACGGCGCGCCCTAGTGCTTCTCTGTAGCCCGAACGTCGAACGATGTGACAAGTTTTCGCCAGTGTGGGGGCGTGGGGGGCTCTGCCTCCCACTGCGGCCCGCAGGCGGCTTCGTCGCCGAGGAGCCTGAGCGCCGCCGGAGGCGGCACGATGGACGGGAGGGGGCCGGGGGAGGGGGCTTTGGCCCCTCCCCCCGCTGATGCCTCGACGCGGTTCGTTCACTTCGCCCACTCGATTCGGTCGAGTTGGATCGTGCTCCCGCGGGCGAGCCGAGCTCGCGGCCGAGGCGGCGACCACCCTCGGCCGATGAGCGGCGCGGCCGGAGCCGCCTGGGACGTCGTGTCCACCACCGCCTCGCTGCTGTGGATGGCGGCCTGGGCGCTGGTGCTGGGCTACGCCTTCTCCTCCGCCATCCAGGTGTTCGTCAAGCCGGCCGAGGCCGCCGACCGCCTCGGTGGTGGCGGGGTGCGCGACGTGAGCCTGGCGGCGGGCCTGGGGTTCATCTCGTCGTCGTGCTCGTTCGCCGCCCTCGCCGCCACCCGGGCGCTTTGGGTCAAGGGGGCCCGCCTGGAGTCGGCGCTGGCGTTCATGTTCGCCTCCACCAACCTCGTCATCGAGCTGGGCGTGCTGCTGTGGATCTTCCTGGGCTGGGAGTTCGTCGTCGCCCTCTACCTCGGCGCCGCCATCCTCATCCCGGTCATGGTCGTGCTCGTGCGCCTGACCTACCCCGAGCGCCTCGGCGAGGAGGCCCGCCGGCGGGCGGGCGAGGTGCAGGGCAGCGAGATGGACCCGGCCGAGGGGCTCGACGCGTCGTGGCGAGGGCGCCTGCGCGACCGGCGGGCGTGGAGCCGCGTCGGCGACCGCTTCGTGGCGGAGTGGCGGATGGCGGGCCGGGAGATCGCCTTCGGGTTCCTCGTGGCCGGCGCCATCGCCACCCTCGTCCCCCGGGAGGTGTTCGAGACGGCGTTCCCCGGCGTCGGCCCCCAGTGGCTCCAGGCCGTCCTCCACGCCGTCATCGCCCCCGTCGCCGCCGTGGTCACCTTCATCGGCTCCATGGGCAACGGCCCGCTCGCCGCCCTGCTGTGGGAGAACGGCGTCGCCTTCGCCGGCATCATGGCCTTCCTCGCCGCCGACTTCGTCGTCCCTCCCAGCCTGAAGATCAACGCCAACTACTACGGGTGGCGCTTCTCGCTCTACCTGGCAGCCGTCTTCACCGCCGCGGCGGTCATCTCCGGCGTGGTGCTCCACGCCTTGTTCGCCCACGTCGGGCTCACCCCCGACCGCGACGTGCGCCTGGCCGAGCGGGCGAGCTTCGGGCTCGACCACACCTTCTTGCTCAACCTCTTGGCCCTGGCGGTGGCCGCCGTGCTGCTGGGCCTGCGGCGGGCCAGGCTGGCGGGCGAACGAGCCGGCGGGCCCCACCGCCCGAGCGCGAGGGCGACGAAGCGGCCGGAGGCGTAGGGGTGGAGGTGTTCCGGCCCCTCAAACGCTGGTTCGCCCAGCTGGGCTGGCCGCCGACATGACCCATGACGCGTCCCCGCAGGGCGCCGGGCCGGGACGGGGGCGGCGGTGACCACCCGAGCGCGGCGTCGATCGCCGGCGCCCCTGGTGGCGACCTGGGTGGGGGCCGCCGTCGGCTTCGGGCTGCTCCTCGCCGTCGCCCGCGCCGCCGAGGGGCCCCTCGACGACCCCGACCAGGCGTGGCAGCGGCCGGGGTTCCTCGACGCCGGCCACCTCCCCGCCCCCGCCCCCACGGTGGCGGCGGGCATCCCCGCGCCCGGGGGCCCGACGGTGGTGTTCTTCGTGCGGCCGGGCGACGCCCTGGCCGAGCTGTGCCACGCCCTGGCGGCGAGCACCCTGCCGGCCCGGGCCGCCACGGCGGTGGTCGTCGCCGGCTCCTCGCCCGATGGCTGCGCGGCCGCCGG
>JBOGHR010000372.1:0-3791 GCA_050744905.1 Acidimicrobiales bacterium | reverse complement strand
CGGCGGTGCCGGGCTCGGCGGCCACGCCCGCATCGTCGGGCCGTCGCGCCTCGTCGCCGGCCCACCCCGCGGCCTCCTCCTCGCCGTCGTCCTCCTCGTCCTCGTCGGGCCACGCCCGGCGCCGGTCGAGCACGGCCAGGGCGACCACGGCGACCAGGCCGACCACGGTGAGCCCGTTGCCGGCCACGTCGACCGGGGTGGTCCCGTAGTGGAGCTCGACGTGGCGCTCGGTGGGCACGACCACCATCACGTTGGGGCTCACCCGCCACGGGCCCCGGGCGCCGTCGGCCTTCCAGTTGGGGAAGTACGACGCCTTCACCAGCACCGGCGAACCGGGCCGGTCCACGTCGAACGAGATGCGGTCGTCGCCGACCTCGACGCCCGACACCTCCGCCGGCGCCACCGCCTCGGCCGGCGGGGCCACCGAGGCGTCGGGGACGCGGGGCCACCCCGGCGGGCCGTCGAGGGCCAGGTGCACGCCCCAGCGGCTCGGGTCCATGTACCAGTCGACCGACTGCTCCAGCCAGGCCTTCTCGCCCCTGCCCACGCCGGTCATCACCGCCGGCTCGTTCTCCAGGGGGACCACCAGGTCCGACCCGGCGACCTCGTGGACCTCCCAGGTCCGCTCCCCGGGGCCGGTGGGGTAGTTGACGGCGAAGGGACCGGCGCTGGCCACCAGGCGCAGGTCGGGGTGGGCGGCGGCGGCGGCCCGGGCCTCGGGCGTGAACGCCATGAAGTAGCGGCTCCCCAGCAGCTGGAGGTGGCGCACGCCCAGGTCGAGGTCGAAGTCCGAGTAGGGCAGGTCGCGCTGCGGCCGGGAGGCCCGCCGGGACAGCTCGGAGGCGGACAGGAAGTGGTACGGGGTGGTGGCCGACGACTCGAAGTAGAGCCCCTCCATGGAGCCGATGCAGCCGTCCGTCCAGTAGGGCAGAAGCATGAGGGCGAGGGGGGTGCCGAGCTGGTCGAGCTCGGGCTCGTACTCCCAGTGCGCCCGGCCGCAACCGACGCTGCGGCCGACCTCGGCCATGGTGTCGATCACCGACTCGTGCTCCGGCCAGGCCGCCTTTCGCTCGTACCCGCTGTAGTTCCACCGGGCCCACGCCGGCACGAAGCTGCGGTCGTCGACCCGGACGGGGAAGCGGTCGAGGGCCGGCAGGTGCAGCGGCAGGGCGACGAACACCAGCGTGACGGCCGCCACCCCGACGGGCGTGGCGATGCGGGCGACGCGGTCGACGGCCCGCCGGCGGCCCCCAGCCAGCCACACGGCGCCCCACGCCAGGGAGGCGAGGGCGATGCCGGCGAGCAGGTACAGGCACAGGAACCAGAACGGGAGCAGGCGGGGGTTCCAGATCTTGCCCTGGGGGGCGAGGCGGAACGCCAGAGCCGACAGGCCGGCCATCACCGTGAGGAACGTGCCCACGCGGTCGCGCCGCACGAGGGAGACCACCGCGCCGACGCCGCCCAGCACGACCAGCCACCGCAGGTCGTGGGGCAGGAGGTTCTCCCGGTAGGCGGTGATCTTCTCGTAGCCCATGTCGTTGGTGAGCGGCAGGCGCCACACGAAGGGCAGGGCCCAGAACGCCGTCAGCAGGCCGGCCAGGGCGCCCACCACGACGGTGTGCGCCAGGCGGCGGGCCCCCGGCCGCAGCGCCCAGAGGACGAGGGCGCCGGCCACGGCGAAGAACGTCGGCACCACGTGGGACAGCAGCGTGAGGGCGAGCAGGACGCCGGCCAGGGCGCGGTGCCGCCCCGTTCGCAGGCCCCGGGCCAGCACGCCGAGGAACAGCAGGGCCAGGGACAGGGCGATCGAGTACGAGTACTCACCGGCCAGCGTCGAGGCGATGTTGCCGCCGTAGATCGTGAACGTCCGGTCGAACAGGAAGGGCACGGTGGCGACGCCCAGGCAGGCCGGCCCCGGCTCCCGCAGCCCGGCCAGGCGGCCGAACGCCCACGCCGAGACGGGCAGGCTCACCAGCCCGCTCACGCTCACCAGCTTGAAGGCGACCTCGTAGGGCAGGACGGAGTCCAGCGCCACGACGAGCAGGCTGGGCAGGGGGAAGTAGAACTGGGGGAAGGCGAAGCCGGCGTACCAGTCGGGCGCCCACCCGACGATGCGGCCGTGGGGCAGCAGGTGGTCGCGGAGGAACGCCGGCCCCCACACGTGGGCGCCCATGTCGCCGCCGTTGGGCGTGGTGGGGGCGAACAGCAGCCCGGGCTGGAGCTGCACGAGCACGAACAGCGCCGCCCCGCCGACGGCCAGCGCGGTCGCGACGGAAGCAGCGGAGGGCCGGCGCATCGCCCCATGTTGCCCGAACACGGTGGCGTGCGGACCCGCGGTCGCAACGGCAAGGTCCGTGGCCGCACTCGCCGCCGCAGGCGGCCTCTGCGGCTGCGGGCACCGAGGAAGGGACGGGGCGGAGGCGGCGCGAGCTCGCCTCGCCCGCCGGAGCACGATCCGACTCGACCGAGATGGAGTGAGCGAAGCGAACGGAATGATGCCTGAAGATCTAGCGGGACGAGGCCAGCGCCAGCACGCCGGTCAGCTCCAACGCCCGGCCCTCGCTGTCCCACCACCGGCTGTCGCAGGAGGAGCAGTTGCGCATGCGGACGGGGCGGTCCCCGACCTTCAGCGCGATCTCCACCAGCCTCGACCTGTTGCAACGCGGACAGCGCACGTGACTCTCCCTCCGAGTCGGCAGCGACCTTCCCCGCACTTCTATCGGCGCGGTGGTCACCGACCTTGAGGGGATGGTCGGGCCGGGAGGGCGGCGCCGGGCCCCGACCGCCCGCTCAGGGACTGCGAATGAACTACCTGCTCGGAAGAGGCGACGCCGGTCTGCTTCGATGTAGTTAGGCCAGGAACGGTTCACTGGCAACGACTTCTCCCGACCGCGCAGGCAGACTGTCAGACCGGCGTCGCCTCTTCACTCCCGTAGTTGATTCGCAGTCCCTTTGCCTCATCGCCGAGCAGGCGCTGCCGTGCGGTGAGTGACAGTCCAGGAGCTCGCCCGGTGGAAGGCGGCGCTAAGCTGCGCCTCCGGGAGTGATCATCATGGCCGAGCGTCACCTCGTCGTGCGACGACAAGCGGCCCCATCTTGTGATTCGGTCTGGGCCGTGTTTGCGGATTTCCCGAACTTGGCGGACCACTGGAGTGGCCTCAAGGCCTCTCGACCCATGGGCGACCAGATCCGCGGTGTGGGTGCCCGCCGCCAGGTGGAGCTGAAGCCGGTCGGCGCACTTGTCGAGACCGTCACCGCCTGGGAGGACGGCCGCACGCTCGCCACCGCGAATCAGCCATCCGCTCTTGTGCCGTTCAAGCAGGCCGAGGCCAGGCTCACCCTCGAGCCCGACGGTGATGGGACCGCGATCACATTCGAATACCGCTATGTGCCCAGGGGTGGCCCGGTGGGTCGACTGACCGGTCCCGTGATCGACAGGATGCTGAGGGCGAACTTCGAGAGCATGCTGGCTGCTATCGAGCAGGCCGCCTTGAACGCGGGCTGACAGGCCCGCACTTCCTCCGCCTGCAGGCTGTCGCGCCTTGCACACACGGCAACCGCAGATGGGCGTGGACCCCAGACGCTACGCCCACGGCGACGCTCCGAATGCGGCTCGGCAAGTCCGCCCGACTTCGGCACCGGTGCTGCGCTCGGAAACATCCACTGGAAAATGGGGGTCTCCCGGCATGAGTGTGGGTCGTCGAGCGGGATGTTGACGGCGATGTCCTTGTAGCAGGCTGCGCTGAGCGCGCCGCCGGTCTCGGGAAGGCTGTACACGGACGGGCCGACCG
>JBOGHR010000371.1:0-1512 GCA_050744905.1 Acidimicrobiales bacterium | reverse complement strand
CTTCGAGGCCGTGGTCGAGCGCTTCGTCGAGGACGAGGGGCCGGCGCGGACGGCGGAGCTGGTGGACGACATCGACGCCCTCCTCGCCCTCGGGCTGGGCGAGGAGCGCCTGCGCATCGTGGTGCTGGGCCGCCTGGGGGGCGCCTACGACCCCCGCCCCGACCTGCCCGGGGGCAAGACCATGGCCCAGTGGCTCCGGGCGGTGCGGGGCATCGCCGTCTCCTCGGCGGTGAGCCGGCTGCCCGGCTGAGCCCCGGCCATCCGCGGCCGGCGCGGGGCCCTTGGCTACCCTCGGCCCGGTGTTCCTCAAGTCGCTGACGCTGAAGGGCTTCAAGTCCTTCGCCGAGGCCACCACCGTCGACCTCGAGCCGGGCGTCACCGTGGTGGTCGGCCCCAACGGCAGCGGCAAGTCGAACATCGTCGACGCCGTCGCCTGGGTGCTGGGCGCCCAGGGTCCCCGCACGGTGCGGTCGTCGAGGATGGAGGACGTCATCTTCGCGGGGTCCGCCACCAAGCCGGCGCTGGGCCGGGCCGAGGTCAGCCTCACCATCGACAACTCGGGCGGCCTGCTGCCCGTCGACTTCACCGAGCTCACCATCACCCGCACCCTGTTCCGGTCGGGCGACAGCGAGTACGCCATCAACGGGGTCCCGTGTCGGCTGCTGGACGTGCAGGAGCTCCTGTCCGACACCGGCGTGGGCCGCCAGCAGCACGTCATCGTGTCCCAGGGCCAGCTGGCCGCCGTGCTCGACGCCCGCCCCGAGGACCGCCGGGGCATCCTGGAGGAGGCGGCCGGCGTCCTCAAGTACCGGCGCCGGCGGGAGAAGGCGGAGCGCCGTCTGGAGGGGACCGAGGCGAACCTCGTGCGCCTCCAGGACCTGCTGCGCGAGGTGCGCCGCCAGCGCCGGCCCCTGGAGCGCCAGGCCGATGCCGCCCGCCGCCGGGGCGCCGTGGAGGACGAGCTGCGCACCCTGCGGCGGCACCTGGCCGGCCGGGAGCTGGTGGCGCTCACCGAGCGGCACCGGGCCGCCGTCGGCCGCCGGGACGAGTCGGCCCGGGTGGAGGGCGAGCTGCGGGCCTACCTGGCCGGTCTGGACACCGCCCTCGCCGCCCAGGAGCACGAGGTCGCCGACCGAGGCGCCGACGACGACAGCGACGCCCTGCTGCGCTTCGAGGGCCTGCGGGAGCGGGCCCGGGGAGTGGCCGCCGTGCTGGCCGAGCGCCGCCGATCGGTGGACCGGGAGCTGCAGTCGGCCGTGGACGCCGACGTGGTCGCCTCCCTGGAGGCGGAGGCGTCGGCGCTGGCCGCCGGGCTGGAGGCCGTCGACGCCGAGGCGTCGGCCCTGGCCCCCCGGCTGGACGAGCTCTGCGGCCACGAGGCGGCCCTGGCCGCCGAGCGGGCGGCGTTCGAGCGCGAGCGGTCCGACGGGGGCCGGCCTCACCAGGCCCGGGCGGCCGAGCACCGGGGCGAGCTGGGAGCCCTGCGCCGGGCGGCCGACTCGGCCCGGGCCG
>JBOGHR010000370.1:0-1757 GCA_050744905.1 Acidimicrobiales bacterium | reverse complement strand
GACCTGGCGCTGCGCACCTACACCCCGGTGCTCATCGACGCCGGCTTCCCCGAGCTCGACGTGGCCGTTCCCTGGTGGGGCGGCCGCCGGCTGCGCTTCGGCTTCCCGCCCCGCTGAACCTCAAGCGGCTCAAACCTCAGGGGATCTATCTTCCCGAGGATCGAGGCTAAACCGGGGAGACCACCGCGACGAGGGTGCCGTCGAGGAGCTGCAGATCCTTCGCGCCGCGGTGCGTGAGGTGACTCCCCTGTTCGGTGTCCGCGTCGAGAAGTGGCTCGGTGACGGACTGATGCTCGTGGGCGTCGACTCCGAGCCACTCGTCGACGCCGCTCTCGCGATCGAGCAGCGCCACTGTCGGACCGGTCGGCTCGAGCTGCGCGGCTGCATCGCGTCGGGCGCGGTGATCCTGCTCGAAGGCGACGACTACGTCGGCCGAGCCGTCAACCTCGCCTCCCGGCTCTGTGATATCGCCGGCTCGGGCCAGCTCCTCCCGCCACCGCCGACCTCGATCTGCCCGAGTGGGTCGTAGTGACAGAGCAGCGCCCTGTCTTGGTGAAGGGCATGGCGACGAGGTGGCCGTCGTGGCCTTGAGCCCGCAGCAAGCGGTGTTGCGGCGCAAGTCCCACACCCGCTCAGCCAGCGCACTTCTGGCCGTCGTGGAGGGCATCGCCCGACCCATGCGCACCTGGTCACAGCCCATCGGACACTCGTCAGGGAGGCGTTGCCACCGGCCTCATTCGTCGGGTTGGCCAACGGACATTGCCGCGACGGCCGCGTCACGTGGCCACAACCCCACGTCGTATCGGATGGTTCGGCCGGCGGTGAGACCAGAGCGGCCGGACCGGCCACCCGCCGCTGTGACGGTGTTGGAAATGACCTTGGCAGCGATCTCGGTTCCGACTTCCTTCGCGAAGCTACGGATCGAACGAGCCGTCGAACGCAGGGTGTCGGGGCGGTCCGAGTCGGCATTCCCTGCCGCCTCCATATCGACGGCAACCGAGTCGAAGGCGTCTGCAACGCGGCGCAGCAGGGAGAGGCCGCGCTCGTTGTCGTCTGGCCCACATGTCCAATTGCTTCAGGGCTTTGGCAGCAAGCCGAACGTCGAAGAGCACCGCCCATGCGCCCGTGCCGTTCTGCTGACCCCGAACTCGATGTAGGCGTCGTCTCGCATGAGCTCGAGGAGACGGTCGGCCCGGTCGTCATCTCGGACGACGCCGAGTTCGAGCATGCGCCGCTTGACCGGGTAGTCCGCTACGAGCGGATCGCGTGCCATGGCTTGCTCGGACGAGGCGGACACACCGGCGCCGAAACGAACCGGCGATAGGTCGTGGACATGGACGCGTTGAGAATCGCGGAGCGGGAGCCGCGACTGCACGCTCAATGCCGTTCGATGGCCCGGGCGAGCACGAAGCTCGGTTCGTCGAACTCGACACCGACGACTGCGGCCGGGAAGCGGCGCGCGTAGTGGATCAGCGCGAAGCCGGCTCCGGTGCCGATGTCGAGGATCCGGCCGCCTTGTTCCAGGCGGACCAGGCAGAACGCGTCGCGCCGGGCCGCCTGAATACGGTCCCTACGCTCCCCTGCCGGTTCGCTGGCTTGTAGCGAGGCACGACGTCGTCGCCGGCGAGGCGGTCATCCCTGAAGGAGCGCTCTTTGTCAAGTGCTGCGCCGGCCTTGGCCGGCACCTTTTGGATGTTGATCGGGCATCGCGACGGCTCGTGGGCCTGGGTCCGGGCGCGTCGAAGTTCGCCTCGAAG
>JBOGHR010000369.1:0-1700 GCA_050744905.1 Acidimicrobiales bacterium | reverse complement strand
GGCGATGCGTGAGGTGGGCGACCTCGTGGGCGATGACGGCGTCGACCTGGGCGTCGGTGAGGGAGTCGCACAATCCTTCGGAGACGACGACCTGCGGTGCCGGGCCGGCAAGGCTGTACGCCAGAGGATGTGCCGTGGGAAGCACGACCAGGTCGTAGCCCTCCCGGTGCTGGTGCTGACCCAGTGCCGGCTCGATGGCGAGCGCGACGGTCTGCGCCCGGGTGCGTCGTCCTCCCCGCCAGGCGAGTATCGGCACCCCGACTGCGACAAGGCTGCCGAGCGTCCCACCGGCGGCACCAAGCGGGAGCAAGGGGCCGAGGAGCCGGTCGCACGCCATGGCCAGCGCGGGGACGCCCATGGCGCGCAGCAGCGTCGGGGCGGCCCACAACGCGGCGCCGAGCTCAACCAGCGCGGCACCGCTCACCAGTGCCGCCAGGCAGAGGCGCGCCCACTCCGCCGGGCCCAACCGGCGGCCCAGTCGGCGCAGCACCGCCGGCAGGGACGCGAGGACCAACCCACCCGCGAGGAGCAGCGGCGCCACGTCAACGCCTCCGCGACAGCTGCTCGAGGAGCCGGCGAAGCTGAGCACGGTCGCGGTCGCCCAGTGCCTCCAGGAAGCTCGCCAGCGCCGCTGGACGGTCGCGCGCCTCATGCAACACCTGTTCCATCCGCGCCGCCGCGTACTCCTCCCGCGTCTGCACCGGCCGGTAGGCATAGGCGCGGCCGTCACGCTGGCGTTCCAGGCGCCCCTTCTCCCACAGCCGCACGAGAATCGTCAGCACCGTGTTGTACGCGAGCGGCCGAGATTCGCTCAGGATCTCGTGCACGTCGCCCGGCGTCCGCCAGCCGCCCGCGTCCCACAAGGCCTCCATCACCGCGGCCTCCAGCTCGCCGCCGCGAAGCTGCTTCAGCCTGCCCACGTCCCCTCGTTCCGCTAGCGCCACAACCGACACAGTGTAGTGGCCCGCCCACAGTCCCGCCCCGCAAGTAGCTCCGACACGTTGTAGGATGTGGCGAGCACCCGTGTCGAGGAAGGAACCCACTGGGATGATGTGCCTCAACAAGAAGGTGATCGCCGGGCTGGCCGTCGCCGCTGCTGCGATCTACCTCTTCGCGCCCAACCTCTTCGCGCCCAACCTGTTCGGCGCTGCACTGCCGCTGTTGATCGTCGCGGCGTGCCCGCTCTCGATGCTCCTCATGATGCGGATGATGTCGGGGTCCGGGAACGCGTCGTGCAGCACGACGCCTTCGCAGACCAGCGGCGACGCCGAGTTGGCGCAGCTGCGAGCGGAAGTCGAGAGGCTCCGGGCCGAGCAGCAAGGGGTCGCTCGCCCGACGTCGGCCGCCTCTGAGCCTCGCTGATCCGCCGTGCCGAGCGGCATGTGGGCTGCCGCCGCGTTGATGGTCGTGTGTGCCCTCGCCACGGGTCGGCTCCTCTGGCGGTTGGATGGCAGCCCGCCGTTGCTGCGGACGCTGCGCCTGCATCGCTCGTCACCTCGCCGCACCGCCGAGGACGGGGCGCCCGAAGCCGACCGGAGCCAGCCAGGTGGGCCGCTTCGGCCGGCGGGTAGGAGGCGTCGGTGAGTCTGGCGATGATGCACGGCTGGATGATGGCGGCGTGGTGGCTGATCGCGCTCGCGGTGGTGGTCGCCGTCGTCCTGGGGGTCGTCGTCGTTCAACGGTCTGGCGAGGCCCGCGGC
>JBOGHR010000368.1:0-7423 GCA_050744905.1 Acidimicrobiales bacterium | reverse complement strand
GCACGCAGGCGGCCGCGTTGCGCTGCTGGGTGTCGGTCCCGAGCTCGGTGCCGGCCGCCACCCGCAGGTGGTAGGTGCCGCCCGGCACCACGGCCTCCCAGCCGTCCATGGCCAGGTCCCTCAGCGCCGGGCTCGACGGCTGCCAGAAGCCCTCGGAGGCGGTGGCGACGGCGGGGTCGGCGCAATCGGGCCGGGCGTGGACGGTGTAGTTGGCGGCGGTGAGCCCGAAGGGCTGGATCGCCTCGCTCCAGTGGACGAACACGCCGTCGGTGACGGTCTGGTAGTGGTTGTTGGAGACGCCGACGACGGTCGGGCGGACGAGCGGACCGAGGGCGAAGTCCACCGTGGTCGTCTGCCCCTCGGAGACCGCCGCCGGCTTGGTCTGGGGTTGGAGCTCGGGCCCGCTGGCCCGCACGTCGTACGACCCGGGAGGGAGGTCGCCCAGGAGGTAGCCGCCGTCGGCGCCGGTGACGGCTTCGCCGGCCGGTGCACCACCGGCATGGGTGACCGCCACGACGGCGCCGGCCACCGGCGCCCCGCCGGCGAGGGCGGTGACGACCCCGCCGATCGCCCCCGGGACGGGCGCGTCGGGGGAGACCGACACGGTGAACACCCGGGTGGCGGTGGCGACCGACGCCGGGTCGCCGGGGGTGCAGGGCATCGACTGGGAGCCCACGCTCGGGTTGGCGCAGTCGAGCGGCGACAGGCCGTTGCCGGCGGCCACCGTGAACGTGTGGTCGCCGGCCGCGGTGGGCGTGCCCGACAGCGCCCCGGCCGGGCTCAGCGACAGGCCGGGCGGCAGGGCGCCGGCGGTGACCGAGTAGGTGGGGGCCGAGAGCTTGGCCTCGCCGCCCAGCGTCGAGTGCGTCGACGGGTTCATGGTGAACTGGAAGCCGTAGGGCGAGCCGACGTAGGCGGGGGCCGGCGGCACGGCGCTCAGGTTGGGCTGGACCCGTCCGGACATGTTGTTGCCCCAGCAGCGGACCGGCGGGCCGCTCACCGGGACGGCGCAGGTGTGGAAGGTCCCGGCGCTGACCTGGGTGTAGGTGCCGGGCGGGACGACGGTCTGGCCCTCGGAGCTGCGCCCCCAGCAGGTGACGGTCCGGTCCGGGCGCAGCCCACACACGTGGGCGAATCCGGTGGAGAGCTGGGTGAAGGTGGCCCCGGGCGGGTAGGCCTGCTGTCCGCCCTGGTTCCTGCCCCAGCACACCGGCGTGCCGTCGGTGCGCAGGGCGCAGGAGGTGAAGTTGGACACGTTCACGGCCTGGTACGTCCCGGGTGGCACGTTCGTCTGGCCGTCGGCGTTGATGCCCCAGCAGGCGATGCTGCCGTCGGCCCGCAGGGCGCAGGCGTGGCGGTTGCCCATGCTCACCTGGGTGAAGGCCCCGCTGGGCATGGTGGACAGGACGAGCTGGTCGGGGTCGAGGGTGGGGACCTCGCCGCCCCAGCAGGCGAGAGTGCCCTCGGTGCGCAGGGCGCACACGTAGTTCAGGCCGGGGGCCACGTGGGTGAACGTCCCGGCCGGGACCAGGTGCTTGCCGAACCGGTCGCTCCCCCAGCAGGCGAGGGTCTGGTCGACCCGCACCCCGCAGACGGTTGCGTAGCCGGCGTTCACCTCCAGGAACGCCCCCGCCGGCGGCGTGGCCGCCCCGCCGGGGCTGGTGTTGGGCACGTCGTTCGACGGCATCCCGTTCTCGCCCCAGCAGGCCACCCTTCCGTCGGCGTGGACCCCGCAGGTCACGTAGCCGCCGGCGCTCACCGACGGGATGGGCGGGGGCGCCGACGAGCCGAAGGCGTCGGCGGGCGACGGGGCGGCGACCAGCAGGGCCGCCGTCACCACCAGCGTCGAGAGGGCGGAGAGGGCCGCCCGCCTGCCGTGGCTTCGCCGCCTGCCTGCTCCGGCACGCGCGCGCGCCATCTCGAACCGACGGTGCATCCCGCCCTCCCCCCCGCTCAGGGCCGGCCCAGGTCGCGGCGCCGGCGCCACGCAACCTTAGACGGGCCGCCCGGTGTCACCAATAGCTGTCTTCGACATCTACCGCCTCACCTCGTTGTGCCGGTTGGTGCCGTGCCGGCCTCCGTACTCGACGAACCACCGGAGGGCCGGGATCGGCGTGAGCATCGACGGCGTCCGCTGGTCGAAGGACACGACGGGTGGCGGACCGGTCGTCTCCGACGGCCGCCGCCGACGGCGCCGTGGGCGAGCGTGTCCCGGAGCGCCGAGAACGATGCGCCGTCTGCACCCGGGGGAGGGGGGTGCGCGGCGATGGCGGGAACCCGGCGACGGCGGCCGGCGGGCGGTCGTCCACGGCGCCCACTGCCGGGGACGCCGGCGCCGTCGGCGTGGCCTACTGCTTGGCGGGCCCTCCACCGCGGCCGGTCCCCGCCTGCTTCGCCGCCGCCTTGATCACACGGCGCCCGGCCGGAGCCTTCTTGGCCGCCGGAGCCTTCCTGGCCGCCGGAGCCTTCCTGGCTGCGGGAGCGTTGTCGGCGGCCGCTCCGGCGGCGGTCCTCCCGGTCGGGGGGGCGGCGGCCGGCCTGGCCGGGCCTGCCTTCTTGGCGGGGGCCTTGGCGGGGGCCGGCGGCCATACCCCCCGGGCCAGCTTCGGAGCGGCCGACGCGCTCATGACCGCGTCCTTGAAGCCCTTGAGCGGCGTGATCTTGGCCTTCTTCGACGCCTTCACCTTCACGGGGGCGCCGGTGGCCGGGTTGCGGGCCATGCGGGCCGGCCGATCCACCCGGGCGAACTTGGCGAAGCCCGAGATGGTGACCTGCTCCCCCTTGGCGGCCACCGCCTCGATCACCTCCGTGGTGCCCCGCAGGGCCGTGTCCACGTGGCGTGGGTCGAGGCCGGTGTGGGCGGCGACGGCAGTGACGAGCTCCTTGCGGTTCATCGGTGGGCCCCCGTACTCGCGGCGAAGCCCCAGTCTGGACCGGCCACGGTGCCGGGTGGTGGATGGGAGGGCCGACGTCGTTGGCGGGCGCAGGGCGCGGGGCGTGGCGCGGGGCGTGGTGAGGGGCGTGGCGAGGGGCGCGTGGGGGCCGGCCGATGGCCCACCGGCGCCCGGTTAGGTTTGGCGTCCGCGGCGGAGGAGACGCTGCGCCAGGAGGAAGGTGTGCACACAGGCCGGCTGCTACCCAGCCGAACGGCCCAGTCCGGTGACGTGCCGGCCAGTGGCCGCCCGAGTGGCGTCGACCCGGCGAGGCCGGCTTGACGCCGGCCTCCCCGGTGGAGGAGCCGGACGCCCCCCTCTCCGGGGGCAGCGGGGTGGGCGAACACGCCACGGCGGCCACGGTGGTGGTGGTCCACGGCCGCCGGCTGGTCGCCGACGTGGTGAGCCGGATCGTCGACGCCTCGGACGCCTTCTCGACGGTGGCGACGGCCGCCGGAGCCGAGGACGCCCGCCAAGCCGTGCGGGCTCACCGTCCCGACCTGGTGGTGGTCGACGATGCGCTCCCTGGCGTGGACGTTCCCGCCCTCGTCGTCGAGCTGCGCTCGGTCGCCCCGTCGACGTCGGTCGTCGTGTTGACCGGCGCCCCGACCGGCCGGGCGGTCGTGCAGGCTCGCCAGGCGGGGGCCAGCGCCGTCGTGCACACCGCGCGCCCGTGCGGGGACCTGGTCGCCTCGTTGCGCGCCGTGGCTGCGGGCGGCACCTGGTTCGCCGGCGACGGCATCGACGATCCTCCCCGCCTGGAGGACCTGGTCGTCCACTACCAGCCGGTGGTGGACCTCGAGGGCAGCGGCGTGGTCGAAGCGGAGGCGCTGGTCCGGTGGGACCACCCCGTCGTCGGCCTGCGTGGTCCCGCCGACTTCCTTCCCCAGGCGGAGAAGACGGGGTTCATCGCCGTCCTCGGCTGGCGCGTCCTGGCCGACGCCTGCCGGCAGGCGGCCGGGTGGCGGTGCTCGCTGCCCGAGGCGGAGGGTCTGTCGGTGGCGGTGAACGTGTCGCTCCAGCAGCTCGCCGCCCCCGACGTGGTGGACCGGGTGCAGGAGGCGCTCGACGGCGCCGCCCTGGCGCCCCACGCCCTGGTCCTGGAGCTCCGCGAGACCGCCCTGGCCGCCGCCGACGAGCACGTGGTGCGGCGTCTGCACGCGGTGGCCGCCCTCGGCGTCCAGCTGCGGGTCGACGACTTCGGCACCGGGCAGTCCTCGTTGGTCCACCTGCGCCGCCTGCCCATCGGCGCCCTGAAGATCGACTACGAGTTCGTCAACGCCATGCTGGCCCGGCCCGACGCCGCCGACATCGTGGGCGCCATCGTCGCCCTCGCGCACGGGCTGGGGATGCGGTCGGTCGCCGAGGGCGTGGAGGACGACCGGGAGGCGTCGTTGCTGCGGGCGCTGGGCTGCGAGCTGGGTCAGGGCTACGTGTGGTCCCGCCCCCTGGCGGCGGACGCCTTCGAGGCGTGGTACCGCGAGCACCTGCGCTCGCTGGACCGTACCGGGGCGCCGGCACGGCGCGACGACCGCGGCCAGGGCGGTGACGCCCCGGCCCCGCTCAAGTACGAGCACTGCGGCTGGTGCCACCGACGGGGTGCGTACGTCGTGCCCGGCCGGCCCATCCTTCGGTGCAAGTACTGCCAGGCCTGCCTCGACGTGTCGGGGCTGCCCCCCCGGCGGCTGGCCGAGCGCCTGGACGTCTACGCCCGGACCCTCCAGGGGCGACGGACGGCCGAGCACTCGAACAAGGCCCGGGCCTGCCCCGAGTGCGGGGTGGCGCCGCCCCGGGACTGAGGTCCGACGCAACCGACGAGGTCGGCAAGAGTGGCGGGCCGCTTCGGCCCGAGCGGCCGGTAGCGCCGCTTGCGGACCCGCCGGCGCACGACTCCGGTTGGCCCCTCCGGCGTGGCGCCGCTACTTGAGCGACGCCGGCTCCTCGCCCGCGTCCCGGAGGTGGCGGGCCAGGTGGTTGTAGATCGCCTTGCGGTCGGCGGGCGGGACCCTGGCGCCCCCGCGAGCGCCGTTCAGGACGCCGATGCCGCTCCTGCAGGCCCGCACGTTGGCAGGGCCCACCGCGCCCCCCGACCGCACCTCGTGGTGGATGAACTTGTACGAGCCCTTGTTCTCGGGGTCGCCTTCGGGGTCGACCCAGGCGTACGCCTTCCGCAGGGTGCGGGCGGCAGCGTCGCCCAGCTTGGCCTCGGCGCTCGGTCCCGACCACATGGCGCCCGACGTCTCCGTCGAGTGGGAGCGGATCGGCCCTCCTGACGGCATGGCACTCCTTCCTTCCTCGTCGATGCTGCCCCCGGTCCCAGCGTCCCCAACGGCAGTTCTCTGCCGCAGTGGTACCACGTCACGGGCGGACGGATCGCGCGCCGTCGTCCCGTCGGGGTTCACTCGTCCACGGGACGGAGCTGGGCCCGCACCTGAACGACGCCGGGTCCGTAGCGCTCGTCGAAGCGCTGCTGGAGGCCGCCGTCGACCGGGACCCCGACCTCGACCCGGCCCCGGACCTCGTCGACCGAGCTGAACAGGAGCTCGTCGACCGCGGCCTCCACCTGGGCACGGGTCTCCGCCAGCTCGGCCGCGCTGACCGACGCCTCGCTCACGCACAGCGCCCCGCCCCACATCTCCCGGATGGCCTCCTCGTGGCGCGCCACGTCGTCAGTGAAGGTGAGGTTCAGGACCAGCTTGGTCGGGTCGTTCGCCCGGGCCTCGTCGACGGGCTCGTCGTCGAGGGCCGGATTGATCGACTGGTCGACCCAGGCGCCGCCGAAGGTGGGCCGGGAGCGGGCGTAGTCGATGGCCGCCTGCATCGCGCCATCGGAGGCCTTCGATGCGTCGACCACCCGCCACCCGCCCTCCGGCTCGGCGCACGGCGTGGAGAAGCGGGCTCGGTCCGGCTGGGAGCGGCGGGCCCCGTCAGGGGGAGCCGGCCGCTCCGTGAGGGTGAGCGACTCGCCGTCCCACGTGCCGACGACCGTGTAGGTGCCCCACGTCGTGCCGTTCGCCGACTCCTCGCCGTCGACGGCGCCCCAGTCCCAGCCCACGACCTCCGGTCCACCGCACTGCGGCGGGTAGGACTCGTCGACGCCGCCGAGGCACAGCTGCGGCCCGTGGTCGGGGGACTCCAGCACCGTGGCGGTGGCCGTGTACCGCGTCTCGCCACCTGGGCCGGGGGCGGCGGCCGACGGCCGGGCGCCGGTCCCGCTGGCGACCGAGGCCTCGTCCTCGTCGCCGCAGCCGGCGGCGGCCACCAGGACGGAGGCGAGGATGGCCACGAGGCGCATGCTCGTTTGACGATCGGCGGGCCCGACCGGTTCCCGCTTGCGTCGACGGTCAGGTGTCGGGTGCCCTGGCCGCCGACGTCCGGCCCGGGCGGTCCGCCGCCCCTGGTCGGAGCCGGCGAGTGCGCCGAGACCTGGGTGGACGAAGTCGAGCCGGCTCCGTCCACCAACTCGATGGTGACCGAGGCGGCCGTCACGTCGGCGTGGTGCCGGAAATGCCGTCGCCCGCCGCCCTTCGCCGCCCTAGCCTGCGAGGACCGCCGTGGAGGCCGCGACTCGAACGCCGCGATGAGTCCTCCGTCCGTCGACCGTCTCCCTCCGGGGCGGCGAGCGCACGCCGGCCGTCAGGAGCCACATGACACCACCCACCCCCCTCGCCATCGAGGCCACCGGCCTCGTCAAGTCGTTCGGCGACACCCGCGCCGTCGACGGCGTCGACCTCGCGGTCCCCCGGGGCACGGTGTACGGCGTCCTCGGCCCCAACGGCGCCGGGAAGACCACGACCATCCGCATGCTGGCCACGCTGACCCGGCCCGACGAGGGGACGGCCCGGGTGCTCGGCCACGACATCGTGTCGCAGGCCGCGGCGGTGCGCGCCGGCATCAGCCTCACCGGCCAGCTGGCCTCGGTGGACGAGGACCTCACCGGGCGGGAGAACCTGGTGCTGCTGGGGCGGCTGCTGGGCCTGGGGCGCACGGCGGCGAAGGACCGGGCGGCCGAGCTGCTCGACGCCTTCGGGCTGTCCGACGCGGCCGGCAAGCTGGTCAAGCACTACTCGGGCGGCATGCGGCGCCGGCTCGACATCGCCGCCAGCATCGTGGTCACGCCCGAGCTGCTGTTCCTCGACGAGCCCACGACCGGTCTCGACCCGCGCTCGCGCAACCAGGTGTGGGACATCATCCGGGCCTTCGTGGCCGAGGGGACCACCATCCTGCTGTGCACCCAGTACCTGGAGGAGGCGGACCAGCTGGCCGACGGGATCGCCGTCATCGACCACGGCCGGGTGATCGCCGAGGGGACGCCGGGCCAGCTCAAGGCGTCGGTCGGCTCGGCGGCGCTGCGGGTGCGCCTGCTCGACCCGGCGCAGCGGTCCCAGGCGGCGTGCGTGCTGGAGCGGGAGCTGGCCTCGGTCACCCTGCTGGCCGATCCCGCCGCCCTGGCGGCGTCGTGCTCCGACGCCGGCCGGGCCGCCGCCGCC
>JBOGHR010000367.1:0-2443 GCA_050744905.1 Acidimicrobiales bacterium | reverse complement strand
GGGGCCGGCGGGCCGGGCTGCGGGGTCCGGCGACGATCACGCCGCTGCCGGCCCTGGTGGCCCACGCCGCCCGCACGGCCCGCCTGGCCCGGCGGCTGGGGGCCGAAGTCATCCACACCAGCTCCATGCGCGCCCATGTGTACGGCCTGCTGGCCGGCCGGATGGCCCGCATCCCGGTGGTCGCCCACATCCGCGACGACCTGAGCGATCTGGGCACCGGCCCCGGCCTGGCGGCGGTGGTGCGGGCGCTGCTGCGCCGGCTCCCGGCAGCCGTGGTGGGCTGCTCCGCCGGTGCGCTGGAGTCGGCGGGGATCGGCCCCCGCCGGGCGACCGTGGTCTACTCGGGGGTCCCGCTGGCCGCTGTCGTCGCGGCGGGCTCGGAGCGGCGGGAACCGGGTGAGCCGGCCGACGCCGGCGTGGCGGTGGTGGGCATGGTGGCACGCATCGCGCCCTGGAAGGGCCAGCACGTGTTCCTCGAAGCGGCCGAGGCGATGGCCCGTCGACGTCCGGACGTCCGCTTCCGGATCGTGGGGGCCCCGCTGTTCGGCGAGGAGGGCTACCTCCACCGGCTGGAGCGCCTGGCCGGGCAGGAGCCGTTGGCGGGCCGGGTGGAGTTCACCGGCTTCATCGCCGACCCGACGGCCGAGTACGACCGCATGACGGTGGCCGTGGCGTGCTCGGTGAAGCCGGAGCCGTTCGGGCAGGTGGTGGTGGAGGCCATGGCCCGGGGCCGGGCGGTGGTCGCACCGGCCGAGGGCGGTCCCGCCGAGGTCATCACCTCGGGCACCGACGGCCTGCTCGTACGCCCCCGCGACCCGGCCGCGCTGGCGGAGGGCGTCCTCGCCCTCCTGGACGACGCCGGGCTGCGCCGCCGTCTCGGCGCCAACGCCGCCGAGACGGTCAGGGCCCGCTTCACCGTGGAGGCGACCGCCGAGCACTTCGCCGCCGTGCTGCGCCAGGTCACCGGGAGGGCGGCGTGAGGCGCGTCGCCCTGGCCCACGACTTCCTCACCCAGCGCGGGGGAGCCGAGCGCGTCTTCCTCGCCATGGCCCGAGCCTTCCCCGAGGCGCCGCTGCTCACCACGGTCTACGAGCCAAAGGCCACCTACCCGGAGTTCGCCGACCACGAGGTCCGCACCAGCCCACTCCAACGGGTCCGCCCGTTCCGGCGCAACTTCCGGGCCGCCCTGCCCCTCTACCCGTGGGCCGTGCGCCGCCTGGGCCCGGTGGACGCCGACGTGCTGGTCTCGTCCAGCACGTCGTTCGTCCACGCGCTGCGCTCCCGGGGCTGCCACATCGGGTACCTCTACAGCCCGCCCCACTGGCTGTGGGACACGGCCCGATACACGGGCGCCACCCGCTCGGCCGTCGCCGCCAAGCGCCTGCTGGGGCGAATGCGGACCCTCGACCTGGCGGCTGCCGCCACCCCGCACCTGTTCGTCACCTGCTCCGCCAACGCGGCCGGCAAGATCCACGACACCTACGGGCGATGGGCCGAGGTGCTGGCCCCGCCGGTGCGGCAGCGGCCGGCGGCGCCCGAGCGGGGTGACTTCTTCCTCGTGGTCTCCCGTCTCCTCCCCTACAAGCGCATCGACCTCGCCATCGAGGCCGCCGGGCGGCTGGGCGCCCGCCTGGTGGTGGTCGGCCGGGGCCCCGATGGCGCGCGGCTGCGCGCCCTGGCCGGGCCGGGGACCGAGTTCCGGGAGCAGGTGACCGACGCAGAGCTCGACGACCTCTACGCCCGTTGCCTGGCCCTGGTCATGCCCGGGAACGAGGACCTCGGCCTGGTGCCCATCGAGGCGGCCTCCGCCGGCCGGCCGGCGGTGTGCCTGGCCGAGGGCGGCGCCCTCGAGACCGTGGTGCCCGACGTGACCGGCATCCTGGTGGCCGCTCCCGGGGCCGGCCCGCTGGCCGAGGCCATGGCGGCCGCCGCGGCCCGGTCGTGGGACGGGCCCTCCCTCCAGCGCCACGCCGCCGGCTGGTCCGAGGAGGCCTTCGCCCGCAAGCTCCGCCTGCTCGTCGAGCACTTTCCCGGCTGGTGCCGGCGCTGCGGTGGCGAGGGCCTGGGGCCGTTCCCCATGCAGGCCATCATCGAGCGCCACGGCCCCGAGGGAGCCGAGGTGGCGACGTGAGGCGGCCGGTGGTGGTGGCGGTGGCCGGCGCCCTCGCCGGCGCCGTGAGCGGCCTGGCCGCGGTGAGGGTGGGGACGATCGCCGTCGTGGCCGGCGCCGCCGCCGTGGCGGTGGTGGCCGCCGCGCGGGACCGCCCGGGCGCCACCGCCCTGCTCCTGCCGCTGTGCCTGCTGCCCTACGCGCTGGGCGCCGGCGACGTGACGGTGGGACCGAGCGACGCGCTGCTGCTGGTCGTGGGTGGCGTCCTCCTGGTGGACTGGGCGGCCGGGCGCCGGCCCGGGCCGCTGCTCGGGCGGCTGGCGGCCCCGGCCG
>JBOGHR010000366.1:0-6232 GCA_050744905.1 Acidimicrobiales bacterium | reverse complement strand
CGTCGGACGACCGGGGGCCGCCGCCGGCGGGCGGGCGGGCGGGCGGGCGGTCCACCCACCCGGGGGGCTTCGGGAAGTGGCCGGGGTGGCCGGGACCGGGCATGGGCTACCGGTCCTCGTCCACGATCTCGGCGTCCACCACGTCGTCGTAGCCTCCGCCCCCACCGGGCGCCTGCTCGCCCTCGGCTGCGGCCCGCTCCTGGGCCGCCTGCTCGTAGAGCCGCTGGGCAAAGGCCTGGCTGGCCTGCATGAGGGTGTCGCTGGCGTTGCGCACGGCGTTGGTGTCGTCGCCGCCCAGGGCCGCCTTCAGCTCCTTGAGGGCCTGCTCGGTGTTGTTCCGCTCGTCGCCCACCAGCTTGTCGCCCTGGTCCCGCAGCAGCTTCTCGGTCTGGTGGACGAGGGTCTCGGCGTTGTTGCGGATCTCCGCCTCCTCGCGCCGCTGCCGGTCCTCCTCGGCGTGCATCTCGGCGTCGCGCACCATGCGCTCGATGTCGTCCTTGTTCAGCGACGACTGGCCGGTGATGGTCATCGACTGCTGCTTGGCGGTGGCCCGGTCCTTGGCCGAGACGTGCACGATGCCGTTGGCGTCGATGTCGAAGGTGACCTCGATCTGGGGCACCCCCCGGGGCGCGGGCGGCAGGTCGACGAGCTGGAACTTGCCCAGCGTCTTGTTGTACATGGCCATCTCGCGCTCGCCCTGGAGGACGTGGATCTCCACCGACGGCTGCATGTCTTCGGCGGTGGTGAACACCTCCGAGCGCTTGGTCGGGATGGTGGTGTTGCGCTCGATGAGCCTGGTCATGATGCCGCCCTTGGTCTCGATGCCGAGGGACAGGGGCGTGACGTCCAGCAGCAGGATGTCCTTGACGTCGCCCTTGAGGACGCCGGCCTGGATGGCGGCGCCCACCGCCACCACCTCGTCGGGGTTCACGCCCTTGTGGGGGTCCTTGCCGGTGAGCAACTTCACCAGGTCGACGATGGCCGGCATGCGGGTGGAGCCGCCCACCAGGATGACGTGCTCGATGTCGCCCTTGGTGAGGCCGGCGTCCTTGATGGCCTGCTCGAACGGGCCCCGGCAGCGCTGCACCAGGTCGGCGGTGAGCTCCTGGAACCGGGCCCGTGACAGCTTCACGTCGAGGTGCTTGGGTCCCTCGTTGGTGGCGGTGATGAACGGGAGGTTGATCGTGGCCTCGGTGACCTGCGACAGCTCGATCTTGGCCTTCTCGGCCGCCTCCTTGAGGCGCTGGAGGGCCATGTTGTCCTTGGACAGGTCGACGCCCTCGGTGTCCTTGAACCCCTTGACCAGCCAGTCGATGACCTTCTGGTCCCAGTCGTCGCCGCCCAGGTGGGTGTCGCCGTGGGTCGCCTTCACCTCGAACACGCCCTCGCCGATCTCGAGGACCGACACGTCGAAGGTGCCGCCGCCGAGGTCGAACACGAGGATGGTCTGCTCCTCGTTCTCCTTGTCCAGCCCGTAGGCCAGGGCGGCGGCGGTGGGCTCGTTGATGATCCGCAGCACCTCGAGGCCGGCGATCTGGCCCGCCTCCTTGGTGGCCGTGCGCTGGGCGTCGATGAAGTAGGCGTGCCCGGTGACGATGGCCTGGGAGACGGTGTCGCCCAGGTACGCCTCGGCGTCGCGCTTGAGCTTCTGGAGGATGCGGGCGGAGATCTCCTGGGCGGTGTAGCGCTTGCCGTCGATGTCGACCTTCCAGGTGGTGCCCATGTGGCGCTTCACCGACCGGATGGTGCGGTCGGGGTTGGTGATGGCCTGGCGCTTGGCGACCTCGCCGACCAGGACCTCGCCCGACTTCGAGAACCCCACCACCGATGGCGTGGTCCGGTTGCCCTCGGCGTTGGGGATGACGACTGGTTCGCCCGCCTCGAGGACGCTGACGACGGAGTTGGTGGTGCCGAGGTCGATCCCGACGGCCTTGGGCATGGAGGAGCCTCCAGAACGCTCGTTGCCTACGTGACACCGTCACCCTAGCAAAGTTGAGCGCATAGTTGTCAACGTCGCGGCGAAGGGGCGGTCCAGCTCCCCGGCGGCCGCCGGCCGCCCGGCGCTACGGTGCGGTGTGCCGCGTCTCGTCCTGCTCCGCCACGGCCAGAGCACCCTGAACCTGGCCGACGTGTTCACCGGGTGGCAGGAGTGCGACCTGTCTCCGCTCGGCGTCGAGGAGTCGGTGGACGGCGGCCGGCGGCTGGCGGGCGCCGGCATCGAGGTCGACGTCGTCCACACCTCGCTCCAGGACCGGGCGATCCACACAGCCGACCTGGCTCTGCGGGAGATGGGCCGGTCCTGGGTGCCGGTGCGCCGGCACTGGCGGCTCAACGAGCGCCACTACGGCGACCTCGAGACCCGCAACAAGGCCCAGACGGCGGCCGTCCACGGCGCCGAGCAGGTCCACCTGTGGCGCCGCAGCTACGACGTGCCGCCGCCCCCCCTCGGCGCCGACGACCCCCGCCACCCCCGCCGCATGCCCCGCTACGCCCGGCTGCCCCCCGACGTGCTGCCGGCCGGCGAGTGCCTCCGGGACGTGGTGGTGCGCATGCTCCCCTACTGGTTCGACGCCATCGCCCCCGACCTGGCCGCCGGCGCCACCGTCCTGGTGGCCGCCCACGGCAACAGCCTGCGGGCCCTCGCCAAGCACCTCCTCGGCATCGCCGACGCCGACATCCCCGGCCTGGAGATCCCAACCGGCGTGCCGTGGGTCTTCGACCTCGACGGCGACCTCGTCCCCGTGGCCGAGCGGCTCCTCGGCGACCCGGCGGAGAACGCCGCCTCGTCGTTCTAGCCGAGCGGCGCCTGCCGCCCGGCGCTCCGCTCGCCCCGCCGGAGCACGATCCGACTCGACGGAACGGAGTGAGCGAAGCGAACGAGGTGGAAGATCTAGGCATGCCTGACCCGGGCCTCGCCCCAGCCCGCCGCGGCCGGCTCCAGGAGGTACCCGCGTGAGCGCACGGTGCGGATGGCGAGCGACACCGGCACCAGGCGCCGGCGCAGGCGCAGCACGTGGACGTCGAGGGCGTTGCGCCCTGGCGCCCCGTCGGGCCAGCCGGCCCGGGCCAGCGCCTCGCGGCTGACCACCGCGCCGAAGCGCTCGAGGAACGCCGCCGTGAGCCGTGACTCGACGGGCGGCAGCGACACCCAGGCGGCGCCGAAGCGCAGCACGCCGTCGCCGTCCAGGACCGGCTCGGAGGACGTGTGCCGGCGCGAGCGGCGGAGGAGCCCGCTGATGCGCAGCTTGACGTCGGCGTCGGGCGCCGGGACGCGGATCCAGTCCTCCACGCAGTCGTCGGCGTCGGGCGGCGCGGCACCGTCCTCCACGAGCAGCAGCCGGGCCGCGCCCGCGTCGGCCAGGACCGCCCGCCGCTCCTGCTCCAGCGGCCACCGGAGCAGGACGACCTCGGGGGAAGCCAGTTCCATGGCAGGCCACGCTAGGAGGGCGGCATTACGGCCATGTTGCCTCGGTATGAACTACGGCCACCGGGGCGTGGCCCGTGCCAGCCGGCTCGACGGTACGGTGCAGCGTGGCCCGCCACCCGGCCCGGCGGCTGTCGCCGTCCCAGCTCGCCCTCGCCCTGGGCCTCACCGGGGCGGCGCTGGTGGCCGGGTCCGGGCTGGCCGCCCTGGTGGTCACCGAGGGCCGCCCCCCGCCGGTGGGCCGGGAGGTGTTCGCCAACGTGGCCGGCCCCACGCAGGCCGTCTTCTACGCGGTGACGGCCTTCGCCGTCGTCGCCGTCGGGGCCCTGTTCGCCCGCCGGGTGGCCCAGTGGGAGCGGGGCGGCCCCGAGCGGCGGGCCACCACCCGGGCGACGGTGCGGCGGCGGCTGCGGCGGTTGTGGGCAGGGGTCTCCATGCGCACGGTGGCCGAGGACCGGGCCGCCGGCGCCATGCACTCGCTGCTGTACTTCCCGTTCCTCGTGCTGTTCGCGGTGACCGTCGTGCTCGAGGTCGACCACCAGCTGCCCGAGCGGTTCAAGTTCCTCTCCGGCGACGTGTACCGGGCCTACAGCCTGGTGGGCGACGTGGCCGGCGTGGCCTTCCTCACCGGCGTGGTGTGGGCCATCGGCCGCCGGTGGGGCCGCCCGCCGTTCCGGCTGCGCACCAAGACCCGCCCCGAGGACGCCGCCGTGCTGGCCACGTTCCTGGCCATCGGGGTGAGCGGCCATCTGGTCGAGGCCATGCGGATCGCCCTCGACGGCCGGCCCGCCTTCGAGCGGTGGTCGGTGGTCGGGTACCCGCTGTCGTCGCTTTTCGCCGGCGTCGGCGACGGCGCGCTGTCGGCCGCCCACCAGGCGGCGTGGAGCGTCCACGTCGTGGCGTTCCTCGCCTTCCTCGTCCTCCTGCCCGAGACCAAGCTGCGCCACATGGTCACGTCGCCGCTGAACCTGTACCTGTCCCCCCGGGAGCGGCCGGTGGGAGCCATGAGGCCCATGGCCGACCTGGCGACCACCGACCTGGAGCGCTTCGGCGCCGGCGTGGTCGAGGACCTCACCTGGAAGCAGCTGCTCGACACCGACGCCTGCACGGTGTGCGGCCGGTGCACGGACGTGTGCCCGGCCCAGCTGACCGGCAAGCCGCTCGACCCCCGCGAGATCGTGCTCAAGGTCGGCCAGGTGATGGCGGAGAGTGCTGGAGGCGACGCCGGCGCGGCCCCGGTGTCGCCCGTCGTCGGCCACGAGCCGGAGCTCACGGTGCGGGCGCCCGACCTGTTCGCCCGCATCACCCCCGAGGAGCTGTGGGCGTGCACGTCGTGCCGGGCCTGCGACGAGGTGTGCCCGGTGGACATCGAGATCCTCGACAAGATCCTCGACATGCGCCGGTACCTCACCCTCATGGAGTCGGAGTTCCCGGCCGAGCTGGGCCGGTCCTTCCGGTCGATGGAGAACAGCGGCAACCCGTGGGGGATGAGCCAGTCCGAGCGCGGCTCGTGGGCCGACGCCCTGCCGTCGGGCGTGCCGGTGGTGGACGGCTCCTCGCCCATCGGCCACGAGTACCTGTACTGGGTCGGCTGCGCCGGCTCGTTCGACGACCGCAACCGCAAGGTCACCGTCGCCACCGCGACCCTGCTGCACCGGGCCGGGGTGGACCTCGCCATCCTCGGCCCGCGCGAGCGCTGCACGGGCGACCCGGCCCGCCGCTCCGGCAACGAGTACCTGTTCCAGATGCTGGCCGGGGAGAACGTCGAGACGCTCAACCGGCTCGGCGTGCGCAAGATCGTCACCCAGTGCCCGCACTGCTTCAACACCCTGGCCAACGAGTACCCGCAGCTGGGCGGCAACTACGAGGTCGTCCACCACAGCCAGCTGCTGGCCGAGCTGATCGAGTCGGGCCGGCTGGACCTGGGCGGCGCCCGCCTCGACGAGCGGGTGACCTACCACGACCCGTGCTACCTGGGCCGCCACAACGGCGTCTACGAGGCCCCCCGCCGGGTGCTGGGGTCGCTGGGGGGGATCCAGGTCGTGGAGATGGGGCGCAGCGGGCCCGACGCCCTGTGCTGCGGGGCGGGCGGCGCCCGGTTCTGGATGGAGGAGCGCACGGGCAAGAAGATCGGCACCGAGCGGGCCGAGGAGGCGGTGGCCACCGGCGCCCGGCGGGTGGCCACGGCGTGCCCGTTCTGCGCGGTGATGATCGACGACGGCGTGAAGGAGGCCGGGCGCGGCGACGTCGTCGTCCAGGACATCGCCGTGCACCTGCTGGAGGCGCTGGAGCGGGGCCCCGGCGGCGCCCCCTGACCGCCGCCGTGTCGGACGCTGTGTCGGTATCGACACGGGTTCCGTGTCGTTATCGGCCCACCGTCGCTCTCACCCGGGCGGAGGGCGGAAGTTCTCCGAGTAGCGGCTGGGGGTGGGGCCGCGCTGGCCCTGGTACTTGGAGCCGGCCGGCCCGGACCCGTACGGGTTCTCCGCCGGCGTGGTCATGCGCAGGAAGCTGATCTGGCCGATCTTCATACCGGGGTAGATGGCGATGGGGAGCGTTGCCACATTCGACAACTCCAGGGTGATAGCCCCTTCGAACCCCGGGTCGATGAAGCCGGCTGTGGAGTGGATCAACAGGCCGAGGCGACCCAGCGACGACTTGCCCTCCAACCGGGCGACGACGTCCACGCCCAGCCGGACCCTTTCCAGGGTGGAGCCGAGCACGAACTCGCCGGGGTGGAGCATGAACGGCTCCTCGTCCGCCACCTCGACGAGTCTGGTCAGGTCGTCCTGGGGCGAGCGGGGGTCG
>JBOGHR010000365.1:0-11220 GCA_050744905.1 Acidimicrobiales bacterium | reverse complement strand
GGCGTCGACGGCGGCCCCGGGTGCCGGCGCTGCGCCTCCGTCGCCCACGACGACGCCGGTCCACGCGCCGTCGGCCCCGGCCGTGCAGCACAGGCCGGCGGCGCCCGTCACCAGGGAGCGGGCCTCGTCCCCCAGCCTGCCCATCACCTCCGCCAACCCGGTCAGGCCCCCCGTCCGCGACGACGCCGCGTAGAGGCGCTCGAAGCGGAGATGCTCGGCGCGGTGGGCGGCGAGGCGGCGCGCCTCGGCCACCATGAGCAGCACCAGGGGGGCGACGAGCAGGACGGCGACGGGCGTGAGGCTGCCGAGGACGACGGCCACCAGCCCCAGGCTGGCGGAGATGACGCTGGCGATGGCCACCGGCGCCAGCGACGCCCGGAAGACCCGGGCGAAGGACGACCCCTCCACCGCGGCCAGGGCCAGCGACGTCGAGGCATGGGTGAGGGTGGCGTAGGCGCAGGCGGCGGCGAGGGCGGCGGCCCACGTCCCCCCGTCGCCGGCGCCCTCGGCCCGCAGGCCGACGAAGACCAGGGCGGCCAGCAGCGCCGCCGTCGAGGTGCTGCCGACGTTGTAGGCGAGCTTCACCGGGGACTGCCGCAACCAGCCGCACACGAGCGCCTCGCCCAGGGCCGCCGCCGCCACCACGCCGGCGGGGGGGAGGTGGAGCAGCATGCCGACGACCACGGCCTCGACCATGGTGACCGACACGGCGTGGCGGCCGAGCTCGACGTGCATGCGCACCGAGCCGAGGACGGCGACGGCCACGGCGAAGGGCACGACGGCGGCGGGGACAGGGCCGAGGAGGCCGGCGGCAGCGGCGGCGGCGCCCACCGCGGCGGCGACCGTCAGGTGGAGCGCGGTGAGGAGGAGGATCCGGCGCCGGATCGAGCGGGTGCGGGTCGGCATGGCACCGGTTCGGCCGCTAGGCCGCCGCAGAGGCGGCCCAGGCGCTCCCCGACCACGTCGAACCGGCCCAGCGGGACCCGGCCCAGCGGCTGCCGGTCCAGGTGTCGCCCGCCCAGCGGCTGCCCGCCCAGCGGGACCCGGCCCAGCGGGACCCGGCCCAGCGGCTGCCCTCGAACCTGGCCGACGCCCAGCGCGCGCCCGCCCACCGGCTGCCGGCCCATAGCTCGTCGGCCCAGCGCGAGCCGGCCCAGCGCGAGCCGGCCCAGCGGGAGCCGGCGAACTCCTGGTCCGCCCAGCGGGATCCGGCCCAGCGGGACCCGGCCCAGCGGGAGCCGGCCCAGCGGGAGCCGGCGAACTCCTCGTCCGCCCACCGGCTGCCCGTCCACTCCTCGTCGGCCCACCGGGACCCGGCCCAGCGGGACCCGGCCCAGCGGCTCCCGGCCCAGTCGTCGTCAGCCCAGCGGCTGCCGGCCCACGGCATGCGGTCCCCGAGGCCGGCGCCCAGGCCGTTGAAGGCGACGGGGAAGCGCTGCCACCACTCCTCGGGCGAGCCCGCCTCGACCAGATCGGCGGCGGCCAGGTCCACGGCCCGCCCGATCTCGCCGGGTACGGGGCGGCCGGTGGCGACCAGCGCCGCCTTGTAGTCGTCGGGCGTGGCGGCGGCGTGGTGCTCGGTGAGCACGGCGACGGCGCCGGCGGTCATGGCCGTCGCCATCGAGGTGCCCGACCCCAGCAGGTAGTGCTCGTCGACGACCGAGCCGGGGTTCTCGGCCACGACGGTCGAGCCCGGGGCGGCGAGGGAGACCACCGACACGCCGGGGGCCAGCAGCTCGGGCTTGGCCGACCACCTCGTCGTCTCCCGGCCCGACCACGAGGGCACCGTGTCGTCGGAGGCCCCGAGCACGTCGCCGGTGTCGAGGGCGCCGACGGTGATGACCCAGGGGTCGCGGCCCGGCGACGACACCTCGCCGCCGTCGTTGCCGGCTGCCGCCACCACGGTGATGCCGGAGGCCCAGGCTGCCTCGACGGCGGCCGACAGGGGGTCGGCGTGGTAGTTGGCGCCCAGCGGAGGGACGGCCACCGACAGGCTCAGCACCCGCACGGCGTGCTGGTCGGCGTTGGCGACGACCCAGCCGATGCCGTCGAGGACCCGGGAGAGGCTGGTGCCGCCGTCGGCACCGGCGACCTTCACCGACACGACGTGGGCACCGGGCGCCATGCCGACGTGGCGGGACGGCCGGGCGGCGGACAGCGTGCCGTCCCCGGCGATGAGGCCGGCCATGAACGTGCCGTGGCCGAAGCGGTCGACGCCGTCGCCCTCGCCGCTGAGGTCGGGCCCCTGGACCAGGCGGCCGCGGAGGTCGTCGACCTCGGTCACCCCGGTGTCGACCAGGGCGACGCCCACGCCGGCGCCGGCGTCGAGGTCCCAGTCGCCGCCCGGGTTCATCGCCGCCAGCTGGTGGTCGGCGACGGGAACGGCATCCAGGTCGGTGCTCGACACCGCCATGGGCGCGTCGTCCACGACCGAGAAGCCGGCCGCCTCGACGGCGGCGATCTGCCGCAGGTCCAGGCGGGCGGCCACGCCCCCGACCAGCTCCAGCGCCGGGCCGGGCCGGCCGCCGGCGTCCTCGACCGCCTGGCGGGCCAGGTCGGCGGACTGGCCCCAGACCACCACGTCGGTCTGCGGCACGGCGTCGGGCACGCTGGGCGTCGGCGTGCCGGCGACCAGCATGACGGCGGTGGCGGCGACCAGGAGGGCAACGGGGAGCCGGGGACGTCCGATGGTGCCGCCGCGCTGGAGCGTTGTCATGGGAGAGCCATCGACCTCCCCGGCGCAAACCTTGAATCCTGCGAACGCCCCACGCCGGACACGGCGCCGGCGGGCCCAGGCGCCGCTCAACCGCCTCCCACCACCTCCACCCACGCCCCGTCCGACGGGCGGACGCGGGTCCCCGGCGTGCCGGTGCCGGCCCGGACCAGGGCCACGACCCACCCGCCGGACCCGGCGCCGGTGAGCCGGGGCGCCGAGGACGCCGTCGACGGCGAGGAGCCGGTCGACCAGGGCGTCGGAGGGCGGGGTGGAACGGGCGAGGCGCGATCGTCATCGACGCGCATGCGGACGCTGGACATCCGGCTCAACCAGGCCGTCATGGTCCACTCCGGTCCCGACCTCGTCGAGGCCTACGCCGAGCTCCGCACCGCCTGCGTCCGAGCCGGCCACGCCCTGGGCCAGCGGTACCACGACACCGACCGGTGGATCGCCGCCACTGCTTTTGCGCCCGGGAGTCCCGCTGGTGTCTGCCGTGAGGGCTCGGACGACCGTCGCTGTACCACTGGTACCGGCCGACCGTGAAGTCTGTTCGGTGCCGTACCGTTCGACCGTGGCAGCCTTCGCCGGCCTCACGCCGACTGCTCTCCGGCTGGTCTGCGCCATCACCCTGCTGAGCGTCGCCCACCACGTCGACCATCTCTTGCGCGATGTGACCGGATGGCCACTCGAGGACGAGCTCAACCCCTTCACGATCAGTCTCTTCGTCTACCCGGTGATCGTGGTCGCGCTGGTGTTGTCGCGACGAGGCCTCTTCGGACCGCGCTCGTGGGCCGTGCTCGCCGGAGGGGGCGCATCGTTCATCCTTGCGGTGCACGTCGGCCCGGTCGCTGGTGACTCGGTGACCAGGATCCCGCGTCAGTACGACTCGGCGCTCGCTGCTGGCGCTGCGCTCGTCGTGCTCGCCGCGTTCTTCTGCGCGCGTGTCGCCCATTGTCTGTACGAGCTCCGCATCGCAGCCCGGAGGTCGTCAGCGCGGCCCGGCGATAGCCGGGATGCGCACCTCGTCTAGATCGCGGCGAGCAACGGCACGGTGGCGGCAAGGACAGGCAACCGCCCGACTCCGGCACCGATTCAGAAGCTCCCTATGTCAATGGTGCTGATGAAGGAGTCCGACTTGGGGTGATCGGTGGCGGTGACGTCCACGGCGGGCGTCATGCCGCGCTCGCCTCGTCCACAGGCATCGCCAGTCGCGTCTTCAGGTCGCGCATCATCCGCCGGTACACGACGTTGGAGAGGTGGCGCTTGAGGATGCGCATGGCCTCCTTCTTGGTATGGCCCCGTTGACGGGCGTCGGCGTAGATGCGCTTGGCCCGCTCGTCGCAGCGCAGCTGGGTGACGGCCATGCGGTGCAGCACGGCGTTGACCCGCCGGTTGCCGCCCCGGTTGAGCCGGTGGCGGGTGGGCCGGCGCTCGCCCTCGGCCGACGAGGCCGGCAGCGGAGCGGTGCCGTTGAAGCGGGCGAAGCCCCCCTCGGTGAAGCGCCGGGGGTCGCCGACCTCGACCACCAGCTCGGCCTCGGAGCGATCGGCGATGCCGCACAGCTCGCCGAGGGTGGACCCGACGTCGTCGATGAGCCTGCCGAGCTCGCGCGTCGCCTCCTTCTCCCGGGCGTCGAGGTCGGCCACGGCGGCGGCGTGGTCCTCCAGCAGCCGCAGGCGCAGGGCGGTGGTCCGGTCCCAGGCGATCGCCCGGTCCCGGGCGCACAGGGCCACCAGGCGGGGACGGACCTCGGAGGTGTCGGGCAGGGCCTGGCGCACGGCCTCGGGCAGCTCGCCGAGCAGGGCCTCGGCCTCGTTCAGCAGGTGCTGGCGGCTCTTGAGCAACGACCGGCGGGCCTTGTGCCACAACGCGATCATCTCGGTGGCCTCGTCCGGCCCGGTGTCGCCGCCGGCCCGCTTGAACGCCACCGGGATCTCCGGATCGGCCTGGGTCTCCCGGGCGATGCGCACCGAGTCCAAGGCGTCGCTCTTGCCCTGGCGGCGCCGGCGGGAGGACTCGGCGGTGCGGGTCGGGCACACGTCGCGCACGTCGTGGCCGGTGCCGATGAGGTACATGGCGGTGTGGCGGCCGAGCCCGCTGGCCCCCTCGATGCCCCAGCGCTCGACGGGCCCGAAGCCCGTCGCCCAGGCCTCGAGGGCCCGGTGCCCGTCGCCGGACACCCGGAAGGCGGCGGTGGCGACCACCCCGCCCCGACAGTCCAGCACCGTGGCCGTGAGCGTGCGCTTGTGGGGGTCGACGCCGACGACGTTGGTCGCACCCACCTCGATGGGCGGGGTGACAGCACGCTTGGCCACTACCGGATCTCCTCTCGGGACGTAGGGTGGTTGCGGCGCCGGACGACATATCCCCGTTGGGTGACCAACGCTCCTATCAAGTCAGGCCGGCTCCGGAAGGCACGGACCGAGGGCGACACTTCAGAACGAGGACACCCGAGTCGGGGTCGAGATCTGAGATGAGTCAGCCCCCGGTCCGGCCTTCGACCGTAGGCGGCGTCGCCGGCAGCCGTCCCGCCTAACGCGTCGCCATCCACATATCCACAACCGTCCACCCCTTCCCCCCGGACCCCCCATCCCCAGCTACTACTGCTGCTGTTCACCCTTCGGGTGTAACACGGGGATCTGAGCGAGGTTGGATCAACTATTACGGGGCCTTCTACCGCTCCGAGTTGCACTCCCTCGCACGGCGCATCGACGAGCACCTCGTCCGATGGGCCATGCACAAGTTCAATCGACTGCGGGGCAAGCCCAGCAGGGCGTGGGACTGGCTGGCCGCCGCTCGGCAGCGTCAGCCCAAGCTCTTCGCCCACTGGCACCTTGTCTCGCGCACCAACGGCCGGCTTGTGGGAGCCGTATGACGGGAGACTGTCACGTACGGTTCTGCGAGAGCCGGGCGGTGCGACTCCGCCCGGCTACTTACCCCATAAGGGGCCGCTGGGGAGGCGATCACGGTCCCGGCCGAGATGGGCGATGAACCTTCGGGCCTGCGCTCGACGCCGGGAACACGGACTGGTGAACCAGCGGCCTACCTCACCAGCGGGGATGCGGGGCTCCGGCAGGTCCGGGGCGACAGGCCTGGCGTGCCACTTCCGGGCACTACCGAGCGGTGCGTCGTGGCACGCAGCGGTCACCTGCGGCCCGTGTCGGCCATCACGCGAGTCGAGCCCATGGGCGCCCCTCGGCGGCGAGGGCCTCCTCCAGCCTGGGCGCCGGGGCGGACAGGACGACGTCGGCGCCGAGGTGGTTGGCGGCGGCCACCGCCTCACCGGCGAGCAGGTTCAGCGAATGCCGCTCGCGCAGCCGCCCGATGGCCGGCCCGAGGTGCCGCAGGCTGAGGAGCTCGATGTGGGAGGGGAGCTCGACCAGGGCGTCGAACGCCCGGCGCCGGTGCGCCTCGGGGAGCCCTTCGAACGGCCTCGACAGCACGCCCGTCCGCTCGCTGGCCGAGAGCACCGCCTGGCACAACCGCACGTACCAGCAGCCGGTGGTGGCGAGGTCATGTCCGGCGAGCACGGCGGGCCGTTCACCGCGGAGGACGGCGCCGAGCACCTCGTCGTCGATGAGGGCGACGGTCACTCGTCGGCGAGGTCGGGATCGCCGAATCCGGATGCCGCCGCCTCCCAGTCCGCCTCCGTCACGGCACCCAGGACGCGACGGCGGAGGGCTTCAACTCCACCGGGCACGATCAGCAGCGCGTCACCAAGGTCCAGATAGCCCACCTCGCCGCCCTCGGTCAGCTCCCACCGCTTTCGGGCTGCGGCGGGGAGGCTCATCTGCCCACGGGAGGACACGCGTAGGTCGCCGGACGATCCCATGCCGGGAAGTCTACAAGGCGTAATGACCACTTGCCTTGTAAGCGGGCCGGTCCCGATCGTCGGCGGCGTGCTGGTAGATCATCGCGGCGCGGGGACTGGCGTGGCCGAGCCGGGCCATCAGCTCCTTCGTCGTTGCGCCCGTGCGAGCCCGGACGCCTCAGCGTCCGGTGTCGGGAGCGGAGTGGCGGTCGAGGAAGTCGTAGACCTCGCTGAGCTCGACGCCGGTGAAGGACTCGGCGGGGAAGGTGGCCAGGATGTGCCCGTCGGCTCGGGCCAGCGGCCAGGCCCGGCCCCGCCACCGGGCCGCCACCGCGTCGGGCGGTCGCCGGCAGCACCCCCCCTTGGGGCACCGGGACACGGCGCGGTTGGCCGTCTGGTGGCCACGGAACCAGCGGGCGTCTCCGGCCCGGGCTCCGATGGTGACCGCCGCACGGCGCTCGACCTCCACCTGGGTGACGCACCAGAACTCGCCCGCCGGCGTCTCGGTGTACTGGGCGTGCTCGGCGAAGCGGTCGTAGGACCCGAACGCCCGCCGCGTCCCCCACGCCCGGCAGGCCCGCTGTCCCTCGATGACGCCCTCGGCGTCGGTCGGGAAGGGCATGCCGTTGTTCTCGTAGGCCTTCCAGATGACCCCGTCCTCGTCGGCCCGCAGGAAGTGCACCGCCAGGTCGAGGTGGCGGGTGACCAGGTTGGTGAGGCGGTGGGCCGCCATCTCGTAGGAGATGTAGAAGACCTGCTTGAGGTCCTCCACCGACACGTCGCCCTGGGCCCGGGCCCGGGAGAGCAGCTCGACGGCGGGGCGCTCGGGGGCCAGGACGGCGGCCGCGAAGTAGTTGGCCTCCACCTGCTGGCGGAGGAACTCGCCGAAGCTGCGGGGGTCGGTGTGGCCGAGGGCGAAGTGCCCCAGCGTCTGGAGCACCACCGAGCGGGCCGCCCGGGTGGGCAGGGCGTTGCGCTGGTGGATGTAGATGCGCCGGTGCCGCAGGTCGGTGACCGCCCGGGCCGACACGGGCAGGTCCGGCACGCGGTGGAGGGTGAACCCGAAGTGGGCCACCAGGTCGGTGAGCATGCGCTCGGCCACCGCCCCCCTCCCCTCGTAGCCCACGGCGGCGAGGGCGGCGGAGGCGGCCTGCTCGATCTCGGGGAAGTAGTTGGCGCGATCGCGCATCTCGGCCCGCAGCTCCACGTTCGCCCGCCGGGCCGCCTCGGGCGTGGCCGGGGCGACCTCGCTGCGCTGGCGCAGCGCCTCGAACAGCGCCACCACGTGCTCGAGGACGTGGTCGGGCACGGCGGCCGACGGCTTCAGCCACGGCAGCTCGAGCTGGCGGTAGAGCGGGTCGTCCTGGGCCCGCTGGAGGGCGATCTCCAGCTCGGCCCGCCGGTTGGGCGGCTCGGACGAGAGGAGGTCGGCGGCGCCGACGCCGAGGGCGCCGGCCAGGGCCTCGATGAGCGACAGGCGGGGCTCGCGGCGCCCGTTCTCGACCAGGGACAGGAGCGGCGCCGGCTTGCCCACCCTGGCCCCCAGGGCGTCGAGGGTAAGGCCCCGCTCCCGCCGCAGGTGGCGCAGCCGCTGGCCGAAAAGAAGGGTATCGAGCTCCGGCATGAAAGTTCTCCCCTTCGCGGCGCTCACTGAAAGTTCTCCAAAACTTATCCGACAAGAAGGCTTGCGTCCACCGGAAATCTGCACAAACACTCTTCCCAACAGGAGGAAGGGGGCTGGTGGTGGCAGACGAGGGGATCACGTTCACGGCCGACGGCCCCGACCCCGACGTCCTCACCCCCGAGGCGATGGCGTTCGTGGCCGGGCTGCACCGGGCCTTCGACGGGCGCCGGCGGGCGCTGCTGGCCGAGCGGGCCGAGCGCCAGCACCGCCTCGACGCCGGCGAGCGGCCCGGCTTCCCCGCCGGCGGCGTCCGGGACGAGCGGTGGACGGTCGCCCCCGTCCCCAAGGACCTGGCCGATCGCCGGGTCGAGATCACCGGGCCGACCGACCGCAAGATGATGATCAACGCCCTGAACTCGGGGGCGCGGGTGTTCATGGCCGACTTCGAGGACGCCCTGGCGCCGACGTGGGCCAACGTGGTGGGGGGGCAGCGCAACCTCCGCGACGCGGTGGCGCGCACCATCTCCTACGAGGGGCCCGACGGCCGCCGCTACGACCTGGGTGGGGACGTCGCCACCCTCATGGTGCGGCCCCGGGGATGGCACCTCGTCGAGCGGCACGTGCACGTGGACGGCGGGCCGGTCTCCGCCTCCCTGTTCGACTTCGGCCTCGCCCTGTTCCACAACGCCCGGCCCCTGCTGGACCTGGGCTCGGGCCCCTACTTCTACCTGCCCAAGCTGGAGAGCCGGGCCGAGGCGGCCCTGTGGAACGACGTGTTCCTGGCCGCCCAGGAGGCGCTGGGCCTGGCCCCGGGGACCATCAAGGCGACCGTCCTGCTCGAGACGGTGCTCGCCGCGTTCGAGATGGACGAGATCCTCTACGAGCTGCGCGAGCACTCGGCGGGCATGAACGCCGGGCGGTGGGACTACATCTTCAGCGTCATCAAGAAGTTCCGGGCGCGGCCCGACTTCGTGCTGCCCGACCGCTCGCTGGTGTCCATGACCGTCCCGTTCATGCGGGCCTACACCGAGCTGCTGGTGCGCACCTGCCACCGGCGAGGGGCGCACGCCATCGGCGGCATGGCCGCCTTCGTGCCCAACCGCCGCGACCCGGAGGTCACCGCCTCGGCGCTGGCCCGGGTCCGGGAGGACAAGGTCCGCGAGTCGGGCGACGGCTTCGACGGCACCTGGGTCGCCCACCCCGACCTGGTGCCCGTCGCCACGGAGGTGTTCGACGGCGTGCTCGGGGAGCGGCCCAACCAGCTGGAGCGGCGGCGCGACGACGTGGTCGTCACCGCCGACGACCTCCTCGCCGTGGCCGCCACCCCCGGCGGAGTGAGCGAGCAGGGCGTCCGGGCCGACGTCTCGGTGGGCATCCGGTACCTGGAGTCGTGGCTGCGGGGGTGGGGGGCGGCCGCCATCGACAACCTGATGGAGGACGCCGCCACGGCGGAGATCTGCCGGTCCCAGATCTGGCAGTGGCAGCGCCACCGGGCCCGCCTCGACGACGATCGCCCGGTCACCCCGGAGCTGGTGACCCGGATCGTCGACGAGGAGCTGGCCCGGCTGCGGGGGGCGATGGGGGAGGAGCGCTTCGACGGCGGCCGCTTCGGCGACGCCCGCCGGCTGTTCGATCAGGTCGCCCTCGACGACGGCTTCCCCGAGTTCCTGACCCTGCCCGCCTACGAGCTCCTCGACTGACATGTGGACCCCCGAAGAGTGCGGCTACGAACCCCCCAGGAGGACGGCAGTGACCAGCAACGGCGACCGGCGGTGGCAGATCTCCGACATGGAGGACGACTGGGCGTGCAACCCGCGGTGGCAGGGCGTGCGCCGCGGCTACTCGGCGGAGGACGTGGTCCGCCTGCGGGGGTCGTTCCGCCTCGAGCACCGCCAGGCGGCGCTCGGCGCCGACCGGCTGTGGCGCCTGCTGCACCAGCGTGACTACGTCCACGCCCTGGGCGCCATGACCGGGGGCCAGGCCGTGCAGATGGTGCGGGCCGGCCTGGAGGCGATCTACGTGAGCGGGTGGCAGGCGGCGGCCGACGCCAACCTGGCCGAGCACGTCTACCCCGACCAGAGCCTGTACCCGGCCAACAGCGTCCCCGCCCTCGTGCGGCGCATCAACAACGCCCTGCTGCGCGCCGACCAGGTCGAGTGGGCCGAGGGCCGGGTCACCCGCCACTGGCTGGCGCCGATCGTGGCCGACGCCGAGGCCGGCTTCGGCGGCCCGCTGAACGCCTACGAGCTCATGCGCTCCATGATCGAGGCGGGGGCGGCCGGCGTGCACTTCGAGGACCAGGTCTCGTCGGAGAAGAAGTGCGGCCACATGGGGGGCAAGGTCCTCGTCCCCACCGCGCAGCACGTCCGCACCCTGGTGGCGGCCCGGCTGGCGGCCGACGTCCTCGGCGTGCGCACCGTGGTCGTGGCCCGCACCGACTCCCTCGGCGCCGGCCTGGTGACGAGCGACGTCGACCCCCGCGACCACCCCTTCCTCACCGGCGAGCGCACGGCCGAGGGGTACTTCCGCACCCGGCCGTGCCTGGAGGCGTCCATCGCCCGGGCGCTGGCGTACGCCCCCTACGCCGACGTGCTGTGGTGCGAGACCTCCACGCCCGACCTCGACCAGGCCCGCCGCTTCGCCGAGGCGGTCCACGACGAGTTCCCGGACAAGCTGCTGGCCTACAACTGCTCGCCGTCGTTCAACTGGAGGCGCCACCTCGACGACGACGCCATCGCCCGGTTCCAGAAGGAGCTGGGCGCCATGGGCTACCGCTTCCAGTTCATCACCCTGGCCGGCTTCCACGCCCTCAACGCCGCCATGTTCGAGCTCGCCTCGCAGTACGCGGCCCGCGACATGAGCGCCTACGTCTCCCTCCAGGAGCGCGAGCTCGAGCTGGAGGGCGACGGCTACACCGCCACCCGCCACCAGCGGGAGGTGGGGGCGGGGTACTTCGACGAGGTGGCCAAGGTCATCACCGGCGGCCAGGCGGCGACGCTGGCCATGGTGGGCTCCACCGAGGAGGCGCAGTTCGACCGGCCGGAGCCCGCCGGGCGGTGAGCGTCCCGG
>JBOGHR010000364.1:0-3314 GCA_050744905.1 Acidimicrobiales bacterium | reverse complement strand
GGATGCGCCGGCCCCGGGGCGGGGGCGCGCCCGTCGGCTACGCGGTGGTCGACGCCGCCGGCGCCATCCGCTACCGCACCCTCGACCCGTGGGTGGCAGGCCAGCTGGGCGAGGTGGGCACCATCGTGGAGGCCCTGCCGTGACCGCGCCGGCCGCCGCCGGGCGCAGCCCCACGCTGCGCGTGTGCCTGTGGTGCGTGGTCGCCGTGCTGGTCGAGGCCGGCCTCTACGCCTCCTACCGGGGCCACGACGCCCGCTTCCACTGGTTCACCCACTTCTTCGTGGGGGCGTCGGTGGCCCTGGTGGCCATGGCCGTGGTGGCGGCCCGCACCCGCCGGCCCGTGCCCCTGCCCCTGGTGTGGCCCCTGCTCGCCCACGTCGTGGCCATGTTCCCCGACTTCCTCTTCACCGCCGGAATCGCCCACGAGCGGTGGATGGACGTGTTCCTGGGCCACATCAGCACCCACTTCGTCCCCGGGGGCAACCTCACCTGGTTCGTCGTGTTCCTGCTCGCGCTGGCGGCCTACCTGGCGGTGCTGGCCCGGCTCCCCTCCCCCACCCCACCATGAGCGCACCGTTGTTCGCCAGGACCTGGGGCAAGGGGCCGCCGGTGATGCTGCTCCACGGCCTGGGAGCGTCGTCGCGCTACTGGGAACCGCTGGCCGAGGCCAGCTCGGGCTACGCGGCCACCGCCCCCGACCTGCTCGGCTTCGGTCGCTCGCCCAAGCCCCCCGACGCCCCCTACGACGTGGCCTGCCACGTGGCGGCCCTGGCCCCCTTGCTTGCACCGGGTGCCGTCGTGGTCGGTCATTCCACCGGGGCCATCCTGGCCGCCGCCCTGGCGGCCGCCCATCCCGCAAGGGTTGATGGCCTGCTGCTTCTCGGCCTGCCCGTCTTTGCCGACGAGGCCGCCGCCCGCCGGGAGGTGAGCCGCCTCGGGCTGCTGGCCCGCCTCACCGCAGAAGGCAGTGCGCTGGCCCGCACGCTGTGCATGGCCATGTGCCGGCTGCGAGCCCTGGCCGTCGTCGTGGCTCCACTGGTCATGCACGACCTGCCCTCCGCCATCGCCGCCGACGGCGCTCTCCACACCTGGGCCTCCTACCACCGCACCCTCGAACAGGTGGTCCTCGGTCATCCCGTGGTGGACGATCTCCGCTCGGCCACCGTGCCCGTCGTCCTTCTCCACGGCGACCGCGACCGTCCCGCCCCCCTCCCCCACCTACGGGCGCTGGCCACCGAGCTGGGTGGCGCAGGCGCGGACGTCACCCTCCACGTCGTCGCCGGCGACCACCACGTCGCCATCCGCCGCCCGCCGGTGGTGGCCGGTGCGTTGGAGCGGCTCCTCGGCGGTCCTTCGCTCGGTGAACATGGACGCCATGGGCCATGACAGGCGGCTCGTGAGGACGGCGCCCGGGCCAGGGGAGGCTCGGCGGCGGCGTCCTCGCCTCCTTGCCCTGACCCGGTCAGCTCGCGCCGTCGTCGGCGTGGTCGTCCTCCTCTCGGCGACAGCGTGCGGTGGCGACAGCCGCGGGTCTCCGACGACCCTCCGCTACGGCGGGCTGTACCAAGGGCTGTGCGAGTCCCGGGCCGAAGCGACCGATCCGGATGCAGCGAGGCGGACGTTCTTCGACCATGTTCACCGGCCCCTCCATGAGCTCGCATCCGAGGCCGCCGCTGCCGACCGAGGCGCGGCCTCCCGCCTCCTCGAGGCCAAGGAGGCCGTCGAGCGCGGCCTCGCTGGTGAGCCCGCGACGCTCGCCGCCGACCTGGACCGGCTGCTCGACGCCACCGGCGGGGCCATTCGCGCCACCGGCGGGCCAACCCCCAAGCCCTGCAAGGAGCGGCTGTGACCTCCAACCCGCGTCGCCCATCGGCCAAGGTTGCGCTCGCCCTGGTGGTAGCGATGCTCGCCGCGGGCTGCAGTGGAGACCGCGGTACGCCCGGCCACGCCAACCAAGTCGTGGCCCGAGTTGCCAGCTACGACCTCGTGGCCGGCCGGAGCGGACGGTTCATGGTTGGGCTGCTCGCCGGGGACAGGAGCCGACTGGTGGCCTTCGGTGCGGTGGAGCTGAACTTCGCCTACCTGGGCGCGCCGGGCGAGGACAAGGCGGCGAGGGGTCCCCTGGCGCCGGCCGTGACGGCGCGGTTCCTGCCCATCGCCGGCCAGCGGAGCGACCCAGCAGCCCCGGGGCCCCGGTTCGTTCACGGATCCGAGGGCATCGGCATCTACGCGGCGCCCGACGTGAGCTTCGACCGCCGCGGGTTCTGGGAGGTGACCGCCACGCTCACCATCGACGGCACTCGCCACCGCGCCCCAGCCGCGTTCGAGGTGCTCGGCGCCTCACCCATTCCCGCACCCGGCGATGCCGCCCCCCATACCGACCACCCGATCGCCAACGCCGCTGGCGTGGACCCCCGCTCCATCGACTCCCGCGCCGGTGCCGAGGTGCCCATCCCCGATCCCGAGCTCCACGCGACAACCGTCGCCGCTGCCCTCGACGCCCGGCGACCCCTCATGGTCGTCGTGTCCACTCCCACGTACTGCCAGAGCCGATTCTGCGGCCCGGTTACCGAGAGCGTCTCCGCCCTCGCCGAGCGCCACGGCGACGCCATGGCCTTCGTGCACCTCGAGGTGTGGAAGAACTTCGAGAAGCGCGAGCTCAACGAGGCCGCGGCAGAGTGGATCTCCCCGCCCGGAGCCGAGGAGGCCCGGGAGCCGTGGGTGTTCGTCGTCGGACGCGATGGCCGCATCACTCACCGCTTCGACAACGTGGCGAGTGACGCCGAGCTGGAGCAGGCGGTGGCCGAGGTGACGTCCTGACCGGGCCCCTCGGCGCCGGACCATGTAAGCCAGTCGTCGCCGCGGCAAGGGGCGGGCGAGTCATCGCACCGGCGTTTGTGCCGGACCATCCCGGCAGCCAATCCCGTTACGGCACGATCGCCTGTCGCCGGGTCGCGTTTGACGCTCACGAGCGCTGAACGAAAAGTGTCCGTGGTTGCAACGTGGAACCCTGGATTCGTAGCCGAGATGCGTCAAACCGGCGGAGGGCCGACCGTCCAGGCATCACCTCCACCCGTTCGATCATCAGCCGAACCAGGTCCCGCCGCTGTTGGAAGCCAACCTCCGCCCAGAACGTACGGGGATCGGGGTGCAGGATGAGGCGCTGCTTGGTCCCGGCGTCGACCACGGCGTGGAGGCGGTCGATCTCCCGCTCCAGCTTGACCCTGATCGACCTGTACCGGCCCTCGGCCAGCACGCCACGGACGTAGAAGTCGTCGTCGAGGCCCTGCAGCCTGCTCTGCGCCGCGCCGAGG
>JBOGHR010000363.1:0-4066 GCA_050744905.1 Acidimicrobiales bacterium | reverse complement strand
GCCGAGGAGGGGGCGACCCCCGGGGCGTCGGCCGGCCCCAGCCGGTCGGGCGTGCCCTCGCCCCGGCGGCCCTGCTGGGTGCGGGCCGCCTCCACCGCCAGGCGGTCGACCAGGTCGTTCATCGGGTCGGCGGAGTGGCCCTTCACCCAGGTGAACCGCACCCGGCCGGGGTCGGCCCGCACCAGGTCGATGAGCGGCTCCCACAGGTCCCGGTTGGCGACCGGCTGGCGCGCCTTGTTGGTCCAGTTGCGGGCCAGCCAGCCCTCCCACCACCGGTCGCGGAAGCAGTTGACGACGTAGGTCGAGTCGCTCACCACCTCCAGCGGCCCGTCGTGGGAGCGCACCGCCTCCAGGGCCGCCTTGATCTCCATGCGCTGGTTGGTCGTCGACGCCTCGGCCCCGCTGGCCCACGTGCCCTCGGGCACGGCCCACGCCCACCCTCCCGGCCCCGGGTTCCCGATGCAGGCCCCGTCGGTGTACACCCTCGTCCACGTCGCGATCCCGCCATCCTGCCGCGCCGGGCGACCGCCCGCGGCGGGGCCGGCCGATTTCCCCCGACGCGCGACCATGGAGGCATGGCCGACCCGCTGATCTTCGACGGCTTCGCCCACCAGCTCCCCGACATCGACCCCGAGGAGACGTCGGAGTGGCTCGACTCGTTCGACGGCGTCATCGACGGTCGCGGGAAGGGGCGGGCGCGCTTTCTGCTCATGAAGCTCCTGGAGCGGGCCCGGGAGCAGCAGATCGGCTTCCCGGCCACCGTGTCCACGCCCTACGTCAACACCATCCCCCCCCACCTGGAGCCGTGGTTCCCGGGCGACTTCGACATCGAGCGCCGCATCCGGGCCTACATCCGGTGGAACGCGGCCGTCATGGTGACCCGGGCCAACACCCTGTCGAAGGGGATCGGCGGCCACCTGGCCACCTACGCCAGCTCGGCCAGCCTCTACGAGGTCGGCTTCAACCACTTCTTCCGGGGCAAGGACGACGGCCAGCCCGGCGACCAGGTCTACTTCCAGGGCCACGCCGCCCCCGGCATCTACGCCCGGGCCTTCCTGGAGGGCCGGCTCGACGAGGACCAGCTCGACCACTTCCGCCGGGAGCTGGGCGGCAACGGGCTGTCGTCCTACCCCCACCCGCGGCTCATGCCCGACTTCTGGGAGTTCCCCACCGTGTCGATGGGCCTGGGGCCCATCAACGCCATCTACCAGGCCCGGTTCAACCGGTACCTGCACAACCGCCGCATCGCCGACACCAGCGGGTCCAAGGTGTGGTGCTTCCTGGGCGACGGCGAGGTGGACGAGCCGGAGTCGCTGGGCGCCCTGTCGCTGGCCGCCCGGGAGGCCCTCGACAACCTCCTCTTCGTCGTCAACTGCAACCTCCAGCGCCTCGACGGGCCGGTGCGCGGCAACGGCAAGATCATCCAGGAGCTGGAGGCGGTGTTCCGGGGCGCGGGCTGGAACGTGATCAAGGTGATCTGGGGCACCCGGTGGGACGAGCTGCTCGCCCGCGACACCGACGGCGTGCTGCTCAACAAGATGAACACCACCGTCGACGGCGAGTACCAGAAGCTCTCCGTCGAGTCGGGCGCCTACATCCGGGAGAGGTTCTTCGGGCCCGATCCCCGGCTGCGCAAGATGGTCGAGCACCTGGGCGACGACGAGCTGCGCACCCTGCCCCGGGGTGGGCACGACTACCACAAGCTCTACGCCGCCTACAAGGCGGCGGTGGAGCACCAGGGCGCGCCCACCGTCATCCTGGCCAAGACGGTGAAGGGGTGGACGCTCGGCCCCGAGATCGAGGCCCGCAACGCCACCCACCAGATCAAGACCATGACCAAGGCCCAGCTCGCCACGCTCCGGGACCGCCTGCACCTGCACGACCAGATCCCCGACGAGGCGCTGGACGCCAAGTTCCCGCCCTACTACCGGCCGCCCGGGGGGTCGCCCGAGTACGAGTACCTCATGGAGCGCCGCCGGGCCCTCGACGGCCCGCTCCCCCGGCGCACCTTCCGGTGGCGGGCGCTCCCCGCCCCCGACGCCAAGACGTTCGCCGAGTTCGCCGAGGGGTCGAAGGGGCGGGAGTTCTCCACCACCATGGGCTTCGCCCGCCTGGCCCGCAACCTGCTGCGGGACAAGGGCATCGGGGCCCGGGTGGTGCCCATCATCCCCGACGAGGCCCGCACCTTCGGCATGGACGGGCTCTTCAAGGAGTTCTCCATCTACGCCCCGTTCGGGCAGAAGTACGAGCCGGTGGACGCCGCCTCCCTGTCGTTCTACAAGGAGGACCGCAGCGGCCAGATCCTGGAGGAGGGCATCACCGAGGCGGGGTCCATGGCGTCGTTCACCGCCGCCGGCACCGCCTACGCCACCTGGGGCCAGCCCATGGTGCCCTTCTACATCTTCTACTCCATGTTCGGCTTCCAGCGGACCATGGACCTGATCTGGGCCTTCGGCGACATGCGGGGCCGGGGGTTCCTGCTGGGCGCCACCGCCGGCCGCACCACGCTCAACGGCGAGGGGCTCCAGCACCAGGACGGCCACTCGCTGCTGCTGGCGTCGGCGGTGCCCAACGTCGCCGCCTACGACCCGTCGTTCGCCTACGAGGTGGCCGAGGTCGTCCGCTACGGCGTCGAGACGATGTACGGCGAGGTGCCCGAGGACCGCTTCTACTACCTCACCCTGTACAACGAGAACTACGTCATGCCGGCCAAGCCCGAGGGAGTCGACGAGGGCATCATCCGTGGCCTCTACCGCTTCGCCGAGGCCCCCGCCGGCCCGTCCCGGCGGGCCACGGTCCTGTTCAGCGGCAGCGCCTACGGCGCCGCCGTGGAGGCGCAGCGGGCCCTGGCCGCCGACCACGACATCGCCGTGGAGTGCTGGAGCGCCACGTCGTACAAGGCGCTGCGGGAGGACGCGCTGTCGACCGAGCGGTGGAACCGCCTCCACCCCACCGAGCCCCGCCGCACCCCCTACGTCACCGAGGCGCTGTCGGGGGCCGAGGGCCCGTTCGTGGCCGTCACCGACTTCATGAAGGCGGTCCCCGACCAGGTGGCCCGCTGGGTGCCCGGCCACTTCACCCCCCTCGGGACCGACGGCTACGGCCGGTCCGACACCGTCGCCGGCCTGCGCCGCCACTTCGAGGTCGACGCCGCCCACGTGGTGGTCGCCGTCCTCAAGGCGCTGGCCGACACCGGCGACGGCAAGGCCGAGGACGTGGCCGACGCCATCGCCAGGTACGGGGTCGACCCCGACGCCCTCGACCCCCGGGTGGCGTGATGGCCCCCGCCCGGCTGTCGCTGTCGCAGCACCCCGAGGCCGACGCCCTGCTGAGCGAGGAGCCGCTGGCCCTGCTCGTCGGCATGGTCCTGGACCAGCAGATCCCGCTGGAGTGGGCCTTCCGGGGCCCGCTGACCATCAAGGAGCGCCTCGGTGGCCGGCTGGACGCCGCCGAGATCGCCGCCATGGGCCCCGACGAGCTCACCAAGGCGTTCGCCGGCCCGCCCGCCGTCCACCGCTTCCCGGCGGCCAACGCCAAGCGGGTCCAGGAGCTGTGCCGCATCGTCGTCGACCGGTACGGCGGCGAGGCGGCGGACGTGTGGCGCACGGCGGCCGACGGGGCCGACCTGCTGGGCCGGGTCAAGGCCCTCCCCGGCTTCGGCGACCAGAAGGCCCGCATCTTCGTCGCCCTCCTGGCCAAGCAGCTCGGCGTCCGGCCGCCCGGCTGGGAGCAGGCGGCGGGCCCCTACGGCGAGCCGGGCTCGTACCGGTCGGTGGCCGACATCGTCGACGGCGAGAGCCTGGCCCGGGTCCGGCGGTACAAGCAGGAGAAGAAGGCGGCGGCCGGCGGCGCCTGAGCGCTTCCTCCCCCCGCTACCGTCGGCGCCGTGCGCGTGACCGCCAACGGCGACCCGGTGGAGCTGGCCGAGGGGGCCACGGTGTCCGACCTGCTGGCCGCCCTGGGCCTGGGCGGGCGCTGGGTGCTGGTGGAGCGCAACGGCGAGGCGGTGCGGCGGGCCGACCTGGCCACCACCCGGCTGGCCGAGGGCGACCGCCTGGAGCTGGTC
>JBOGHR010000362.1:0-3034 GCA_050744905.1 Acidimicrobiales bacterium | reverse complement strand
GTCGTCGGCGGCTGAGCGGGCCGCCGGCCGACCGCCGTGGAGCCGCCCCCGGCGCTGGCGCCCATGCTGGCCGCGTCCACCACCCCGCCCGGCGACCTGGCCGGCCACCTGGTCGAGCCCAAGTGGGACGGCGTGCGGGTGATCGTGACCGTGGACGACGGGCGGGTGCGGGCGACCAGCCGCAACGGCCGGGACGTGACCTCGCACTACCCGGAACTGGCCGGGCTGGGCGCCGCCCTGGGCGGGCGCGCCGCCGTGCTCGACGGCGAGGTGGTGGCCTTCGACGCCGCCGGCCGGCCCAGCTTCCAGGTGCTCCAGCGCCGCATGCACGTGCGGGCCCCGACGCCCGAGCTGGTCGCCGCCGTCCCCGTGGTGGCCATGTTCTTCGACCTCCTCTGGCTCGACGGCGAGCTGCTCACCGATCTGCCCCAGCGGGAGCGGCGGGCGCGGCTGGAGGCGCTGGGCGTCGAGGGGCCGGCCTGGCACACCACCCCCCTCGTGCCCGCCGCCCCCCTCGACGAGCTGCTGCGGGCGTGCGCCGAGATCGGCATGGAGGGCTACGTCGTCAAGCGGGCCGACGCCCCCTACTCGCCGGGCCGCCGGTCGACCGCCTGGGTGAAGCTCAAGTGCGTCGAGCGCCGGGAGCTGGTGGTGGGAGGCTGGATCGGCGGCCAGAGGGGGCGGGCGGGGTCGATCGGGTCGCTGGCGGTGGGCATCCACGGGCTCGACCGGGCCACGGGGGCCGGCACGGGCCGCCTGCACTACGTCGGCCAGGTCGGCTCGGGGCTCACCGAGGACTGGATCCGCCAGCTGGGCGCCGTGTGCGCCCGCCTGGCCACCGACGAGAACCCCTTCGCCGAGCAGCTGGTCAACGTCCGGTTCCTCCGGCCGGTGCTGGTGGCCGAGGTCGCCTACCGCCAGGTCACCGAGGGGGCGACGCTGCGCCAGCCGTCGCTCCTCGGCTTCCGCACCGACGTCGACCCGGCGTCGATCGTGGCCGACGAGGCGCTCCAGGACGCCCTCGACGCCCGCCCGCCCGGCCTCCGCATCCGGGTGCGCACCGGCCCGCCGGCGGCGCAGACGTGGTGATCGCGGCGGTTCGCGGGAACAATGGGGGCATGGCCAGGTCGATCTGGGGTGGCGCCATCAGCTTCGGGCTGGTGAACGTCCCCGTGAAGCTGTTCACCGCCGTGCGCAAGAAGGACGTGCGCTTCCACCAGCTGCACGCCGCCGACGGCGCCCGCATCAACCAGAAGCGGGTGTGCTCGGCCGACGGCGAGGAGGTGGCCTACGAGGACATCGTCAAGGGCTACGAGATCGCCAAGGGCCAGTACGTGGTCGTCGAGCCCGAGGAGCTGGAGGCCCTCGATCCCGAGAGCACCCACACCATCGACATAGAGGACTTCGTCGACCTGGACGAGATCGACCCGCTCTACTTCGACGCCTCGTACTACGTGCTGCCCGACGCCCGGGGCGAGAAGGCCTACCGGCTGCTGCTGGAGGCCATGCGGGACGCCGGCAAGGTCGGCATCGCCCGGGTGGTCATGCGGACCAAGCAGTACCTCGTCGCCGTCCGCCCGGTGGGCGAGGCCCTGGTGATGTCCACCATGAACTTCGCCGACGAGGTCGTGCCCCAGGAGGAGCTGGAGGGGCTGCCGGGCCAGGCCGCCAACGTCAGCGACCGGGAGCTGGCCATGGCCCGCCAGCTCATCGAGTCGCTGTCGGGCGGCTTCGAGCCGGCCAAGTACGAGGACACCTACCGGGAGAAGGTCCTGGAGCTGGTCGAGCAGAAGGCGGCCGGCAGGGAGGTCGTGGCCCCGCCGGCGGCCAGGGCCGCCACCCCGGTGGTCGACCTCATGGCCGCCCTGGAGGCGTCGCTGGCGGCGGCCAAGGGCGACGGCGAGGGGGCCGCCGGCGACGCCGGGGAGAAGGCGAAGAGGGCGTCGTGACGCCGGCGGCGGCCGGCGGCTCCGGCGGCGGTCCCGGCGGCGGCCGGGGCTGAGCGGTGGCCTCGTCCACCCACACCGTCGAGGTCGAGGGCCGTCGGCTCAGCCTCTCGAACCTCGACAAGGTCCTCTACCCCGAGGCCGGCTTCACCAAGGGCCAGGTCATCGGCTACTACCAGCAGGTCGCCCCCGTCCTCCTCCCCCACCTGGCCGGCCGCCCGCTCACGCTCAAGCGCTACCCCGACGGCGTCGACCGGCACTTCTTCTACGAGAAGCACTGCCCCCGCCACCGGCCCGACTGGGTGGAGACGGCCCCGGTGTGGAGCGGGCGCAACCGGGCCACCATCCCGTTCTGCGTGGCCGGCGACCTGCCCACGCTGGTGTGGGTGGCCAACCTGGCGTCGCTGGAGCTGCACACGTCGCTGTCCCGGGCCGGCGACATCGACCGCCCCACCATGATGGTGTTCGACCTCGATCCCGGCGCCCCGGCCACGGTGGTCGAGTGCTGCCGGATCGCCCTGCGCCTGCGCGACCTGTTCGACCAGGTGGGGCTGGTGGCGGTGGCCAAGACGTCGGGCTCCAAGGGGCTCCAGCTCTACGTCCCCCTCAACACCGACGTCCGCTACGACGGCGGCACCAAGGACTTCGCCCTCACCGTGGCCCAGCTCATGGAGAAGCGCTTCCCCGGCGACGTCGTGTCGAGCATGAAGAAGGAGCTGCGGCCCGGCAAGGTGCTGATCGACTGGAGCCAGAACGACGAGCACAAGACCACCGTGTGCGTGTACTCCCTGCGGGCCCGGGCCCGGCCGACGGTCTCCACCCCGGTGGGCTGGGACGAGGTGGAGGCGTGCGCCGCGTCGGGCGACCCCGCCGCGCTCGTGTTCGAGGCGGACGACGTCGTGCGCCGGGTGGCCGAGCGGGGCGACCTGTTCGCCCCCCTCAACGAGGTCGAGCAGACCCTGCCCCGCCTCGGTTGAGCCTCCCCAAGCCGGCCGCCCTGGCCGCCGTGGCCGGCGTGGTGGCGGCCCTGTAGCTGCCGCCGTTCGGGTGGTGGCCGCTCGGCCTGGCCGGCGTCGCCGGCCTCGACC
>JBOGHR010000361.1:0-2420 GCA_050744905.1 Acidimicrobiales bacterium | reverse complement strand
GTGCCAGGCGCCCCAGCTCGGCGCCGTGCAGGTGTGCGCCCAGGACGGCACCGGCGTGGTGTTGACGGTGACCAACGCCGGCCAGGAGGACGCCCCCGTCACCCTGGCCGGCGCCACCAGGACGGCGCCCGCCGGGGGCCAGGCCGAGTTCTTCGTCGCCCGCAACGAGGACGACCCGGCGACCACCCTGACCGCCACCAGCCCCGGGAACCCCGACATCCCGGTCGCGCTCCCGGTCCAGGACTGCCTCGGGGTGCTGGCCGAGACCCAGACCACCCAGCCCCCGGCCGCCACGACCACGACGACGGCCCCGGCCACGACGACGACCACCACGCCAACAGCCGTGGCCGGCACCCAGCTGGCCCGCACCGGGGCCGGCGTCGGGACGGCGCTGGTCGTCGGGCTGTCGCTGGTGTCCGCCGGCGGGCTCCTGCTGTTGGGCGTCCACCGGCGCCGGACGGCCGGCTGACCGCCGGATCGGTCCTCAGGGCCTGCGAATGAACCACCTGCTCGGAAGAGGCGACGCCGGTCTGCTTCGATTAGGCCAGGAACGGTTCACTGGCAACGACTTCACCCGACCGCGCAGGCAGACCGGCGTCGCCTCCTCACTCCCGTAGTTCATTCACAGTCCCTGAGCAGGCCGAAGGTGTGATGGGGCTGGGCCCGGCGCTCGGTGGGCGAGCCGGGGTTGAACAGCAGCTGCCCGCCGAGGCCGGGCTCGTTCCACGGGACGTGGCTGTGGCCGAACACCACCACGTCGGCGTCGGGGAACCGCCGGCGCAGGCGGGCCGGGCGACCGGGGGGCCCGGAGTCGTGGACCATCGCCACCCGCACCCCGTCGACCACGTCGAGGCGGGTCTCGGGGAGGGCGGCCAGGGCCGGGTCGAGGTCGTTGTTGCCGAGCACGGCCCGCACGGGGGCGAAGCCCGACAGCTCGTCGAGCAGCTCGGCGGTGACGATGTCGCCGGCGTGGAGGACGACGTCGGCGCCGTCGAGGCCCCGGTAGACCGAGCCGGGCAGGCGCCGCCGGCCGCCCGGGCGCAGGTGGGTGTCGGACAGGACCAGGGCGCGGGTGGTCACCCGTCGGCGCCCGCCGGGCGCAGCGCCGCCTCCTCCCGGCGGCGGTGGGTGCCGAGCCCGGCGAGGTACAGCGTCGCCCCCACGGCGGCGGCCAGGGCCAGCAGCAGGTAGCCCAGGCGGCTGGGCACGGCGAGCACGACGGGGATGAGCGCCCCGACCACCCACGCCAGCTGGAAGGCGGCCTCGAAGCGGGCGAAGGAGCGGCCCTGGGCCGCGGCCGGGGCGTCGCGCTGGACCAGCGAGTCGAAGGCGAGCTTGCCCGAACCGGCGGCGAGGCCCACCACGGCGGCCGCCATCACCGGCGCCAGCCGGCCCCCGGTGCGGGCGGCCATCAGCATGACGACCACCACTAGGCCCAGGGACCCGGCCAGCAGGTGCTCCTCCACCACCCGCCGGCGCAGGGCGGGCGCCACCACCGAACCCAGCAGGCTCCCGGCCACGCTGGCGCCGATCACCACGCCGAACAGCCACGCCGGCTGCCCGCCGCGGCGCAGGGCGAACGCCACCAGGAAGGTCAGGAACCCGACCGAGCCCCGCAGCACCCCCATGGCGGTGGCCGCCAGGCGCACCCCGGCGTGGCGCAGCTCCTCCTGGGCCTGGCTCCGCGCCGCCGGGTCGTCGGGGTGCACCACCACGATGCGGGCGCCGGCCACGGCCGCCGAGGCGAAGGCGACCGCCGCCAGCCGCATCACCCACTCGGCGCCGAACAGCTGCATCACCAGCACCCCGGGCGCGGCGGCCGCCGAGCCGACCAGCACCCCGGCCAGGGCCAGGCGGGCGTTGGCCCCCACCAGCAGGTCGGGCGCGTCCACCACGGTGGGCACCAGCGAGCTCTTGGCCACGGCGTGGGTCTTGGACAGCACCAGCAGGGCGAACGCCGTCGGGAACAGCAGCAGGCCGTCCAGCACGGTGGCGGCGTACAGGGCGGCCACCACCCGGCCGGTGGCGGCGCCCACCACCATGAGCCGCCGGCCGCCGGCGATGCGGTCGATGGCCGGCCCCAGGAAGGGCGCCACCACCCCGAAGGGCAGGATGGTGAGCAGCAGCGACAGGGCCACCCGGCCCCGGGCGGCGCTGGGCGAGATGTCGAAGAACAGCGAGCCGGCCAGCGCCACCGTCACCAGGGCGTCGCCGGCCAGGGACAGGACGTGGGTGAGGGCCAGGCGCTGGAACGGCGGCGTGGTGACCCGGGCCGGGCGGGGGGGGCGGCGCAGCGGCTGCCAGCCGGTGTCGGTCGCCATCACCCCGCCTCCCCCGCCGGCGCGGCGGCGGCCGGCGTCGCCGGTGCGGCCGGCAGGCGGAGGGTGAACGTGGACCCGGCTCCCGGCTCGGAGGAGACG
>JBOGHR010000360.1:0-2577 GCA_050744905.1 Acidimicrobiales bacterium | reverse complement strand
CGACAGGGGGGAGAGGGAGCCGCTCAGCTTCCCGATGGGAGTGCGAGCGGACGCGACGAACACTGATGCGGGCATCGTTGGAGACCTCCTGGGGCCTAGTGCGAGGGGTACTGGTAGAAGCCGTGGCCCGACTTGCGGCCGAGGCGGCCGGCGCTGACCATCCGCTTGAGCAGCGGGGCGGGGGCCGCGCAGTCCCCGGGGCGCTCGGCGTCGAGGGCGTCGAGGATGGCCACGCTGGTGTCGAGGCCGACGAGGTCGAGCAGGGCCAGCGGGCCCATCGGGAACCCGCAGCCGCCGCACATGGCGGCGTCGATGTCCTCCTTGGACGCCACCCCGCGCTCGAGCATCCGCACCGCCGAGTTGAGGTACGGGAACAGCAGGGCGTTGACGACGAAGCCGGCGCTGTCCTTCACGGTCACCGGCTCCTTGCCGATCTCCTCGGCGAAGCTGCGGGCCGTGTGCACCGTGTCGTCGGACGTCGTGAGCGCGGGCACGACCTCGACCAGCGGCATCCTGGGCGCCGGGTTGAAGAAGTGGAGGCCGACGACCCGCTCGGGGCGTCCGGTGGCCATGGCGACGTCCACCACCGGGAGGGTGGAGGTGTTGGTGGCGAGGACGGCGTCGTCCCCGCAGACCTGGTCGAGGGCGCGGAACAGCTCCTTCTTGACCTCCAGGTCCTCGATCACCGACTCCACCACCAGGTTGCAGCGGTCGAGCTCCTGGAGGTCGGTCGTGGCCGTGATGCGCGCCAGGGCCTCGTCGCGCTCGGCGGCCGCCAGCTTGCCCTTGTCGACCTGCCCGGACAGCGAGCGCTCCACGGCGCGCATCGCCGCGTCGGCGCCCCGCTGCGAGCGGCTCCGGACCACCACCTCCCGCCCCGATCGGGCCACCACCTCCGCGATGCCGGTGGCCATGAGGCCCGATCCGGCGATGCCGACCGTCTTGATCGTCGTGGCGCTCATGCGAGTGCTCCTTGTTCGAGGGTCATCGGTTCGAGGGTCATCGGTGGACGTACGTGCCGGGCGCCTCGCCCAGCACGGGGTGTCGCTGGCTCCCCATCGGGCCCGGCGGCCGCCGCCGCCCCGACCGAGCCCCGATCCAGCTCGCCCAGTCCTGCCACCACGAGCCCGGGTGCTCCACCGCCCGCGCCCGCCACGCCTCGGGCCCGTCGGGCAGCGGGGGGGCGTCGTCGCCGTCGGTCCAGTGCCGCCGCCTCGGCCCCGGCGGGTTGACGATGCCGGCGATGTGGCCGGCCGAGCTGAGCACGAACCGGACGTCGCCGCCCAGCAGCCCGGTGGTGGCGTAGGAGGACGGCCACGGGGTGATGTGGTCGTTCTCGGCGGCGAGGACGTAGGTGTCGGCCGTCACGTCGGCCGGGCGCACCGGCCGGCCGGCCAGCTCCAGGTCGCCGCGTGCCAGCCGGTTCTCCAGGTAGAAGGCCCGCAGGTACTGGGAGTGGGTGGCCTCCGCCACCCGGGTGGCGTCGGCGTTCCAGGCCAGGATGTCGAACGCCGGCGGCGTCTCCCCCATCAGCCAGTTGGCGCCGACGTAGTTCCACACCAGGTCGTTGGCGCGCAGGGCGTCGAACGTCGACGCCATGTCCCGGGCCCCGAGGTAGCCGGTCTCGGCCATGCGCTTCTCGACCCGGGCCACCGCCTCGGCGTCGGTGAAGGCGGCGAGGGGGCCGGGCTCGGAGAAGTCCACCAGGGTGTTGAGCAGGGTGAGCGAGCCGATGCGGTCCCCGCCGCCGTCCCCGCCGGCGGCCAGCCAGGCGGCCAGCATGACGGCGAGGGTGCCGCCCACGCACAGCCCGGCCACGTTGGCCCGGGGGGCGCCGGTGATGTCCCGCACCACGTCGAGGGCGGTGGCCAGGCCGGCCACGTAGTCGTCGAGGCGCACGTGGCGCATCGACTCGTCGGGGTTGCGGTAGCTGAGGGCGAAGGTGGTGTGGCCGTGGGACACCGCCCACTCCACGAAGCTGCGCCCGGGGGCCAGGTCCATGATGTAGTAGCGGTTGATCCAGGGCGGGCTGAGCAGCAGCGGGACCTCGTGCACCGTGTCGGTCTGCGGGGCGTACTGGAGCAGCTCGTAGAGGTCGTCCCGGAACACCACCCGGCCCGGCGTGCACGCCAGGTCGCGGCCCACCTCGAACTGCGACGAGTCCACCTGGCGGGGCCGCCCGCCGTTCTCGGCCAGGTCCTCGATGAGGTTGGCCAGCCCGTCGAGGAGGCTGCCGCCGGCCGTCTCCACCGCACGGCGCAGGGCGCCCGGGTGGCCACTCAGGAAGTTGGTGGGCGCCAGGGCGTCGGCCACCAGGGCCACGGCGGCCTCCGCCTTCCCCGCCTGGCGCTCGTCGAGGTCGGCCGCCGCCGCCACCTCGCGCAGCCAGCGGGCCCACGCCAGATAGACCTGGCGCTGGGCCAGGAACCAGGGGTTCCGCTCCCACGCCGGGTCCGCGAACCGGCGGTCGGCGGGGGACGGGGTGAGGGTGGTCCGGCCGTCCCAGCCCAGCGTCCGGGCGGCTACCTCGGCACCGGCGACGGCCAGGTCCCCGCCCAGGCGGACGCTGGCCCCCAC
>JBOGHR010000359.1:0-1590 GCA_050744905.1 Acidimicrobiales bacterium | reverse complement strand
TCGGGTGGAGCAGCTGGCGGCGGCGGCCGACGTGTCGGTCGACACCGTGCGCTTCTACCAGGCCCGGGGCCTGCTGCCTCCGCCCGCCCGCCGGGGGCGGGTCGCCTGGTACGGCGACGACCACCTGGAGCGGCTGGGCCGCATCCGCGCCCTGCAGGCCCGGGGGCTCACCCTCGCCACCATCCGCCGCCTCCTCGACGGCGAGCTCGACGCGGCCGACGAGGCCCTGGTGGCGGCGGTGGCCCGCCCGGCCGGGGACGAGGCGGACGAAGCCCTGCTCAGTGCCGAGGAGCTGTCCGAGCGCACGGGGATCCCGGTCGCCCTGCTCGACGCCGTGGCCCGCGAGGGCCTGCTCGTGCCCCGGCCGGGCGGCTACACGGCGGCCGACGTGGACGTGGCGGCCGCCGGGCTGCGGCTGCTCGAGCACGGGCTGCCCCTGACCGAGCTCCTGGAGCTGGCCCGGGACCACCACCGGGCGGTGCGGGCGGTGGCCGAGCGGGCCGTCGAGCTGTTCGACGAGCACGTGCGCCGGCCCCTGCGGGCGTCGGGCCTGGCCGACGACGAGGCCGCCGCCCGGCTGGTGGAGGCGTTCCGCACCCTCCTGCCGGCCACCGCCACCATCGTGTCCCACCACTTCACCCGCACGCTGCTCGCCGTGGCCACCGAGCACGTCGAGCAGGTGGGCGGGCCGGCCGAGCTGGCCGCCGTCCGCCGGCCGGGGCCGTGACCCGGGCGTCGGGGAAGGCGTCGGGGAAGGCGGGCGAGGCGCTTCCCGAGGGCGAGGCCAAGGTCCGGGCCGTGCGCCAGATGTTCGACGCCATCGCCCCCCGCTACGACCTGGTCAACCGGGTCATCACCTTCCGCATGGACGTGGGCTGGCGGCGGGAGGCGGTGACCGCCCTGGGGCTGTCGCCCGGGGCCCGGGTGGTCGACCTGGCCGCCGGCACCGGCGACCTGTGCCGCGAGCTCGGGCGCCGGGGGCTGCGCGCCGTGGGGGTGGACCTGTCGTGGGGCATGCTCGCCCACGCCTCGACGGACGCCCCCCTGGTGCAGGCCGACGCCCTGCGCCTGCCGCTGCCGGCCGGCTCGGTGGACGGGGTGACGTGCGGCTTCGCCCTCCGCAACCTCGTCGACCTGGAGGCCTTCTTCGCCGAGGCGGCCCGGGTGCTGGCGCCGGGCGGGCGCATGGCCCTGCTCGAGGTGGCGGAGCCGGCCAACCCGGTGCTGCGCTGGGGCCACTCGGTGTACTTCGGCAAGGTGGTGCCCCGCATCGGGGGCCTGCTGTCCGACCCGGCGGCCTACCGCTACCTGCCCCGCTCGGTCGCCTACCTCCCGCCCCGGCCCGCCCTGCTGGCCCGGATCCGCGGCGCCGGGTTCAGCGCCGTCGAGCGCCGCCCTCTCAGCGCCGGCATCGCCCAGCTGCTCACCGCCACCCGGGACGCCCCCGGGGGCCGGGAGAGGCGGCGATGACGGCCGCCGGGGCGGCGACGGGCCTCGTCGCCCACACCGTCGCCGTCGACCCCGCCGAGGTCGACCTGCTGGCCTTCGCCGGCGACGACGGGGTGCTGTTCGAGCGCGAGGGGTTCGGGC
>JBOGHR010000358.1:0-1702 GCA_050744905.1 Acidimicrobiales bacterium | reverse complement strand
ACGCTGGCGCTGCTGAGCGAGCCGATCCGGCGTTCGCTCTACCGGTACGTGGCCTGGCGCGGGCGTGACGTCGGGCGGGAGGAGGCGGCCTCCGCTGTGGGCGTCGATCGCAGCCTGGCCGCCTTCCACCTCGACAAGCTGGTGGAGCGGGGGTTGCTGGAGGCGACCTACCGGCGCCTCACCGGCCGGACCGGGCCGGGGTCGGGCCGTCCCTCCAAGCTATACCGGCGCTCGGCCTGCCAGCACGAGCTCACCCTGCCTCCGCGCCGCTACGAGCTGGCCGCCCGCCTGCTGGTGGCGGGGGTCGAGTCGTCGGGCGAGGAGCGGGGGGCGCGGGCGGTGGACGAGGCCGCCGGCCGGTTCGGCCGCGAGGTGGGCGTCGCCGTGCGGGAGGACGGGGGCGCGGTCGCCGCCGACGGCGGTCTCGCCGCCCTCACCGCTGCGTTGGAGGCCCACGGCTACGAGCCGGTCGTGGACGGCGCCACCGTGCGCCTCCGCAACTGCCCGTTCCATGCCCTCGCCGAGGGCCACCGGGCCCTCGTGTGCGGGATGAACCAGGCGCTGGTGGCCGGCGTGGTGGAGGGCCTGGGGGCGGAGGGCCTGGAGGCGCGGCCGGAGTTCGAGCCCGGCCACTGCTGTGTCACCGTTGCCGTCGGACCGAGGAGGACCTGAAGATGCGCTCGCTGTCGTTCCGGCCGTCGCTGACCATGCGGGGCCGCACGTTCAAGGGCCTGCGGGGCTGGGCGGGCAAGCCCCTGCACCCGCCCCTCACCGACGTCCCGGTGGGCGCCTACGTCCTGGTGGCCGCCTTCGACGTCATCTCGTTCCTGGGGCGGGACGAGGCGTGGGCCCGCGACTTCTACCGGGCGGGCACCTTCGCCCTGGTCGGTGGGGCGGTGGTGGGGCTGGCGGCGGCCCTCACCGGGTTCTGGGACTGGCTCAGGTCCACCCAGAAGGGGACCCAGGCCCGGCGCACCGTCAACGCCCACGCCTGGACCATGGTGGCGGTGACCGCCGGCGTCCTCGTCGGCATCGCCCTCCGGCTCGGCGCGTTCCCCGACGAGGCGTCGACGCCGGGCGGGCTGGTCGTGCTGAGCCTGGTGGTGTTCGCCCTCACCGCCGTCGGCGGCACGATCGGCGGCTCGCTGGCCTACGACTACGGGTTCAACGTGGAGACGGCGGGCGACCACCCGGTCTGGCACGTGTCGGAGGAGGACGTCCTCCCGGGCCAGCGCCGCTGACCGGCCACCGCCGGGCGGCCCCCGTCGTCGTCGTCGGGGCCGGGCACAACGGCCTGGTGGCCGCCTGCTACCTGGCGCGCGCCGGGCGCGACGTGGTGGTCGTCGAGCAGCTCGACCGCCCCGGCGGCGGGTCGCGCACCGAGGAGACGCTCCCCGGGCACCGGTTCGACCTGCACTCGGCGGCCCACAACATCATCAACATGACCGACATCCCCGCCGAGCTCGACCTGGCCGGCGCCGGGTTGGACTACATCGAGATGGATCCCTTCTCCGTCGCCGTGCACGCCGACGGCCGAAGGGTGCGCTTCTACCGCTCGATCGAGGCCACCGTCGAGTCCATCGCCGAGGGGTCGCCCCAGGAGGCGCAGGCCTACCGCCTGTTCCTCGACAAGAGTCTTCCCATAGTGCACACCGTGATGCCTGCCATCCGCGGTGAGATCTCGCTCAAGGTCCTTCCCGGC
>JBOGHR010000357.1:0-1658 GCA_050744905.1 Acidimicrobiales bacterium | reverse complement strand
GCCGGGTACGGGGCGCAGCCCCGCAGGCTCGGGAGCGACAGCGACCGGTGCCGAAGTGGGCCGGGTACGGGGCGCAGCCCCGCAGGCTCGGGAGCGACAGCGACCGGTGCCGCCTGGCCGGGTACAGCGACCGGCGGCACGGCAACCTAGAAGGGCACGGTGTCGAGGACTTCTACGCTCGTGGCGGCAATGCCGGCTTCACAGCGATGCGAGCCGTCGTCGGTGCTCAACACAAAGACGTCGAGTCGGCCCGCGACCAGGAGTCTGTACTGCTGCCGTGCATTGGCGACGACGCTGTTGGCCAGCTCGCCGCGCACAACGAACGTGACGTAGAAGGGCGGCTGGCCTTCCCCACGTACTGTGAGGCGTTCGACCATGAGCTCGGCGATACAAACCGGGCTCTCTCCGGTCGAGGCGTTGATGGCGGGGTCGGCGGTGAGTACGCCTTCGAGGGTGACGGTGTTCACGATCACGGCTGCCTCCTTGGGGGCGGGTTCGCTTCGTTGAGCGACAAGGGGCACGACGAATGAGGGGCGAGGGCAAGGGTCTGCCCGTAGGGTCTGGGAGTAGCGCAGCCACGGACCAGCCCTTGCGCTCGCCCCGCGTCGTGACACCCTGCGGGGCGTGAAGCGAGCCCGCCCCCATGTGGTCAGCCGGTGGTGAACGTGCAGGACCCCGCAGGCACATCAGCGCCTGGATCGTCGTGGGTGGACGTTGCGCCTCGATCACCGGGTCGGGACCGTGTCGGCGAGCAGGACCAGGTCGAATGGGGATCGGACGCGGGCCAGCAGGCCGGCGTCGGTGGCCCGGGCGATGCTCGGGTCGAGCTGAAGCTCGGCGACGATGGGAATGGCCAGGACGTCCTCGACGTCGCGGCGGCCGAGAGCGCGCTTGGGCTCGGCGACGAGGATCAATCCGGCGGTCGTGCGGGGGGCGCCGAGTGCTCGCCGAAGGCTCTGGTAGTCGTTGCGCAAGACAAGCAGCACGCGGCCGGTGTGGTCGGAGAAGCAGTCGGTGCCGGCGTCGACGACGTTGGTGGCTTGAGGGCTGCGGAGGTCGCCCAGGGTAAGTCCTGGTACCACCTCGATGAGGTGGCCAGCGCTGGGCGCCGGGACGCCGAGGATGGCGGCCAGTTCCTCGACGCCGGCGGCATCGGTGGCCGTGAGGTGGACGGGCTGGCCGGAGCGGGCGGCCTGCAGGGCGTAGAGCGCGGCGACGGTGGAGGTACCCACTCCGCCCTTGGCGCCGACGAAGGTCGTGTCGGTAGTCATGGCTGAACTCCTCTTCTCAAATGCCCCGACCCGTTGTCGGGGGCACGCGCCGAAAGGGCCGGCCGGAGCCGACCTGTGGCGTTCGGTCCATCAGGCCGCCGAGCGCCGACCCGCCCGCTGTGCGCTGATGAGGCGGGCCGCCCGGTCGAGGTTCAGCAGCGGGTCGAGGTCGGCCAGGCGGCTGCGCAGGGCCGGAGAGATCAGGGAGTCGATCGGGTGGGGCCGGCGGGCGTGGCTCACGGGGGCGTCGGTATCGATACGCATGTCTTCCTCCTGTTGGCGAAACCCCGCGAGTTGGTTCTCGGGGGTGTCACCCACCCAGCGACCCCGGGCCCAGGGTCAAGGCCGCAGAGCGGAGCGGCCGCAGTGAAGTCGAGGCGGGGGGTC
>JBOGHR010000356.1:0-4620 GCA_050744905.1 Acidimicrobiales bacterium | reverse complement strand
GCCGTGCCCCGGGTGTCGTGCAGGTGCAGCCCGACGCCGGGGCCGGTGGCCGCCAGCAACGCCGCCACCCGTCGGGGCGTAGCCATCCCCGTGGTGTCGGCGTAGGTCAGCGACGCCACCCCGGCGGCCCGCAGGCGCTCGCCCAGCGCCGTCACCCCCTCGACGGGGACGTCGCCCTCGTAGGGCGACCCGAAGGCGCAGGAGACGACGGCGTCGACCGGAACGCCGCGCTCGGCCATCAGCGTCGACACCCGGCCCGCCTCCGCCACCGACTCGTCGATGCTGCGGTTGACGTTGCGGCGGTTGTACTCGGGAGACACCGAGACGGTGAAGGTCACCTCGTCGCACCACGGCACCCGCCGGGCGCCGGTGAGGTTGGGGACGAGCACCGCGTAGGTGACGCCCGGCCTGCGCTCCAGCGCCGCCATGACCTCGGCGGCGCCGTCCATGGCGGGCACCGCCCGGGGCGACACGAAGGCGGCGGCCTCCACGTGGCGCACGCCGGCGTCGAGCACCGCCTCCACCAGCCGCACCCGGTCGGCGACGGGCGCGGGCGCCTCGACCTGGAGCCCGTCGCGGGGGCCCACCTCCCGTATGCGGACCGACGCCGGCCGCGACGCGGGAGCGGCCGTCATACCGGCGGCACCCCGTGGTGGCGCTCGGAGAAGCGGCGGTCCTTCCCCTCGGCCGTGGCCAGGCGGGCGGCGATCTCGGCCCGCAGGTCCTCGGGGGCGACCACGGCGTCGATCACCAGGTCCGAGGCGAGGCGCAGCAGGTCGACGTCGGCCTCGTACTCGGCCCGCTTCTGGGCCACGAAGGCGGCCCGCTCGGCCGGGTCCTCCAGGGCGGCGATGTGGCGGGCGTGGACGGCGTTGACGGCCGGCTCGGGGCCCATCACCGCGATCTTGGCCGACGGCAGGGCGATGCAGGCGTCGGGCTCGAAGGCGGGGCCGGCCATGGCGTAGAGCCCGGCGCCGTAGGCCTTGCGCACGATCACCGAGATCTTGGGGACCGTCGCCTCGGCCACCGCGGTGATCATCTTGGCCCCGTGGCGGATGATGCCCTGGCGCTCGACCTGGGTCCCGATCATGAACCCCGGCACGTCGGCCAGGAAGACCAGGGGCAGGTTGAAGGCGTCGCACCACCACACGAACCGGGCCACCTTGTCGGCCGAGTCGACGAACAGCACGCCGCCCTTGCGGGCCGGGTTGTTGGCCACCACCCCGACGGCCCGGCCCTCGATGCGGGCCAGGGCCACGATCACCTCGGTGGCCCACAGCGGCTTCACCTCGAACAGCGAGCCGTCGTCCACGATGGCGTCGATCACGCCGTGCATGTCGTAGCCCGCCCGCTCCGACTCGGGGATCATCGAGGCCCTCAAGGTGGTGGCGGGCGGGACGGCCTCGGCCCCTGGCGCCGCCTCCCGCCACGAGCCGGGCACGTAGGAGAACCACCGGCGGGCCGCCTCGATGGCCGCCGCGTCGTCGGCGACCAGGTTGTCGCCGCACCCCGACACGCTGGCGTGCATGCGGGCGCCGCCCATCTCGTCCAGGGTGGTCCGCTCCCCCACCACCACCTCGGCCATCCGGGGCGAGCCCAGGTACATGGAGGCGTTGCCCTCCACCATGAAGACCACGTCGCAGAACGACGGGATGTAGGCCCCGCCGGCGGCCGAGGGGCCGAAGAGGCAGCACACCTGGGGCACCCGGCCCGACAGGCGCACCTGGTTGTAGAAGATGCGCCCCGCGCCCCGTCGCCCGGGGAACAGGGCGACCTGGTCGGTGATGCGGGCCCCGGCCGAGTCGACCAGCCAGAACACGGGCAGCTCGTGGGCCAGGGCGAACTCGCTCAGGCGCACGATCTTCTCGACGGTGCGGGCGCCCCAGGAGCCGGCCTTGACCGTCGAGTCGTTCGCCATCACGCACACCGGCCGCCCGTCGACCGTGCCGCGCCCGGTGACCACCCCGTCGGCCGGGAGGTCGCCGGCGACCGCGTTGGCCAGCAGCCCGTCCTCCACGAACGATCCCTCGTCCACCAGGAGGGCGACCCGGTCGCGCACGAACAGCTTGCCGGCGGCCGCCAGCTTCTCCGTCCCCCGGTCGAGGTTGCCCCGCACGGCCCGCTCCGCGGCGCGCCGCAGGCCGTCGCCGGAGGGGGGACCGCCCACGCCGCTCAGTTCCTGCGGATGGCCAGGATGGCGACGTCGTCGGTCAGGGGCTCGGACGCGAAGTCCCGGGCGGCCTCGAGCAGGGTCTTGCACAGGGTCTCCAGGTCCTCCCCCGGGTCGCGCCGGAGCACCTGGGCGATGCGCTCCTCGCCGAAGAGCTGGTCGCCGGAGCGGGCCTCGGTGAGCCCGTCGGTGTAGAGGAGCAGGACGTCGCCGGGGTCGAGGGAGATCTCCCGGCTGAAGTACGACCCCTTGGGGTCGAGGGTGAGGAGGGGGCCGGTCGAGCGCAGGGGGCGGACCTCCCGGTCGTGCCACACCCACGCCGGCGGGTGACCGGCCGAGGCGAAGCGCAGGGTGGCCGCCGCCTGGTCGAACACCACCGTGCACAGCGAGACGAGGTCCTCGGGGCGGCCCTGGGACGACAGCACGACGTTGAGCTCCTCGATGGCCTGGGCGGGGTCGCGGTACTGGGTGAGGAAGACCCGCAGCAGGTACTTCACCTGGAAGGCGGTGATCGACGGCTCGATGCCGTGGCCGGCCACGTCGCCGATGACGGCGGCCAGGCGGGTGGGCCCGTTGGGGAACAGGTCGTAGAAGTCGCCGGCCATGGCCCCCATGCCGGGGACGTACAGGTGGGCCACCTCGAAGCCCTGGATGACGGGCAGGTCGTCGGGGGCCAGGCGGGCCGACCAGCGCATGGGAGTGAGCTCGCTCTGCTGGTTCAGCACCTCGCGCGCCCGGCGCTCCAGCAGCCACCGGTCCTCGATGAGGCGCGACTCGGCCAGGATGTCGCGGGCGTAGCGCAGCGACAGCAGCACCGGGATGGCCACGAGGACCAGCGGGATGTCGTACTCGGGGTCCTCGGACAGCGAGCTGAAGCCGATCCCCATGCCCAGCAGGGCGTAGAGGATCATGGTGTGCAGCTCCTTGCGCAACCCGAGCGACGCCGCCTCCGTCCCCGGGCCGTCGGCGCCCTCGCTGTGCGCGATGCGCCGCAGCGCCCGCTCGTGCCGGAAGGCGGAGCGGCCCCACACCACGGCGGCCAGCAGGCATCCCACGGCGACGACCAGCAGGACGGGTCGGTTCACCATGCGGCGGCCACGCTACCCGGAGCGACCCCGTCCGGGCCGCCGATCACGCCGGGCCCAGCGCGGCGCTCGGTCAGGCGTCGCGTCGGCGCACCCGGAGCTTGAGAGGCGTGGGGCCGAACCCGAAGTGCTCCCTGATCCTGCGCTCCAGGTAGCGCAGGTAGGGCTGGGGCAGCGAGCGGGTGGCGAAGAGGGTGAACGTCGGCGGGTCGCTGGCGCCCTGCATGGCGTAGAGCACCCGCCCACCGGGCGACGGGTGGGCCGCCTGGGCGGCCTGGACCACCCGGTTGAGCTCGGCGGTGGGGATGCGGCGGCGGTAGGCGGCGATGGCCTGGTCCAGCGCCGGCAGGAGCTTGTGGACGCCCAGGCCGGTGCGGGCGCTGACCTTGAGCACGGGCGCGTAGCCCAGGAACGAGAGCCGGTCGGCCACCTGGCCGATCACCTCGGCCCGGGCGTCGGCGTCGAGCCCCTCCCACTTGTTGAGCAGGATCACGACCGGGCTGCCGGCGGCGTCGACCCGCTCGGCCAGGCGCTGGTCCTGGGACGTGACGCCCTCCGACGCGTCGATCACCAGCACGGCGGCGTCGGCCCGGTCGATGGCCTTGAGGGCCCGCACCAGCGAGTAGTACTCGGGCCCCTCGCCGGTGCGCGACCGGCGCCGCATGCCGGCGGTGTCGATGAGGCGCAGGGGGCCGCTGGGCGTCTCGATGAGGGTGTCGACGGCGTCGCGGGTGGTGCCCGGCAGGTCGTGGACCACCGACCGCTCGTCGCCCACCAGGCGGTTGAACAGCGTCGACTTGCCGACGTTGGGGCGCCCGACGATGGCCACGCTGGGCGCCTCGCCGCCGCCGGCCTCGTCGCTCGGCGCCACGCCGCCGGCGTCGTCGTCCTCGGGCGGGGGGAGGAGGCGCACCACCTCGTCGAGCAGGTCGCCCACGCCCCGGCCGTGGATGGCCGACACCGGCCACGGGTCGCCGAGGCCGAGGCGGGACAGCGCCCAGGCGTCGGCCTCGCGGTGCTCGGAGTCGACCTTGTTGGCCACCAGGAGGGCGGGCTTGCCCGCCCGGCGGAGGAGGCGGGCCACCTGCAGGTCCTCGTCGGTCGCGCCGACCGCGGCGTCGGCCACGACCAGCAGCACGTCGGCCTCGGCCACCGCCCGCTCCGCCTGGGCGCTCACCTGGCGGTCCAGGGGATCGTCGCCGGCCAGCCACCCGCCGGTGTCGACCACCGTGAACTGGCGGCCGTTCCACTCGGCGTCCACCGCCTTGCGGTCGCGGGTGACGCCCGGGCGCTCCTCCACGATGGCCTCCCGCCGGCCCAGGATCCGGTTGACCAGGGTGGACTTGCCCACGTTGGGCCGGCCCA
>JBOGHR010000355.1:0-1705 GCA_050744905.1 Acidimicrobiales bacterium | reverse complement strand
AGCAGCATCCTCGCCACCGCCCCGCCTGCCATGAGCAGCCCACGGTACCGCCTGACCACGGGCGGGGTGCCTACGCTCCACGTTCGGCCCCGCCGCCCGGTGGCGGGGCGGTCGGGAAAGGAGCGCCATGCCCGACGTGACCGAGGTCCGCCTGCCCGGGGTGGGCGTCCGCCACGAGTTCACCACCGCGTCCGGCGACCGGGTGGGCGTGCTGACCCACCGGGGCGGCCGCCGCGAGCTGCTCGTCTACGACCGCCACGACTTCGACCGCTGCGCCCTGTCCCTGCACCTCACCGCCGACGACACCCGCACCCTGGCCGAGCTGCTCGGCGCCGCCCACCTGGCCGAGGCGGTGACGTCGGTCCAGGCGGTGGAGGGCCTCGCCATCGACTGGGTCACGGTGGCCGAGGGGTCGGCGGCCGACGGCTCGACCATCGGCGAGGGGGCCTACCGCACCCGCACCGGCGCCTCCATCGTCGCCGTCGTCCGGGGCGACGCGACGGTTCCCGGGCCGGGGCCCGAGTTCCGCTTCTCGGCCGGCGACGTGGCCGTGGTCGTGGGCACGCCCGAGGGCCTGGGGCAGGTCCACGACATCCTGGGGCCCTGAGCGTGCTGGTGGCCGCCGCCGGCGGCGACGCCCCCCTCGCCTTCGTCGAGATAGGTGCGCTGGCCGTGGCGCTGGCGGCGATGGCGCGCCTGGCCGGCCGGCTCGGCATCCCCGCCATCCCGTTCTACCTGGCGGCCGGCCTGGCCGTGGGCGACGGCGGCCTCGTGCCGCTCGACGTGAGCGCCGACTTCATCTCGCTGGCCGCCGAGATCGGTGTGCTGCTCCTGCTCCTGACACTGGGCCTGGAGTACACCGCCGACGAGCTTCGGGACGGGCTGCGGGGCGGGCTGGTGCCGGGGGCGGTCGACGCCGCCGCCAACTTCACCCCCGGCTTCGCCGCCGGCCTGCTCATGGGGTGGGACGCCACCACCGCCACGCTCCTCGGCGGCGTCACCTGGATCAGCTCGTCGGGCGTGGTGGCCAAGGTGCTCCACGACCTCGACCGGCTCGGCAACCGGGAGACGCCGGCGGTGCTCAACCTGCTGGTGCTGGAGGACCTGGCCATGGCCGCCTACCTGCCCGTGGTCGCCGCCCTGGTGGCCGGGAGGGGGGCGGCGGCGACGGCGGGGACGGTGGCCCTGGCCCTCGTCGCCGTCTCCCTGGTGCTCACCTTGGCCCTGCGGTGGGGCCACCACCTCAGCTCCGTGCTGGCCGGAGGCTCCGACGAGTCGCTCCTGCTCGCCGTGTTCGGCCTCACCCTCCTCGTCGGCGGCCTGGCCGAGCAGGTGCAGGTCTCGGCCGCCATCGGCGCCTTCCTGGTCGGCCTGGCCCTGTCCGGCCCGGTGCAGGAGCGCGCCGGCGCCCTCGTCGCCCCCCTGCGCGACCTGTTCGCGGCCACCTTCTTCCTGTTCTTCTCCTTCCAGATCGACCCCGGCGACCTGCCCGGCGCCCTGGCCGCCGCCGCCGCCCTGGCCGTGGTCACGGCGGCGACCAAGCTGGCCTCGGGCTGGGTGGCGGCCCGGGCGATCGGCGTGGGGCCCCGGGGCGCGCTGCGGGTGGGCGCCGCCCTGGTGGCCCGGGGCGAGTTCTCGATCGTCATCGCCAGCCTGGGCGCCACCGCCGCCCACGGCGAGGAGGTGGGTGCCCTCGCCGCCGCCT